>VGGT01000021.1 GCA_016868485.1 Bacteroidota bacterium | reverse complement strand
CGGTGAACCAGCCGAGCGCAACGACCATCAGCCAGTCGATCTGCTCACCGAACACATACAGCTTCAACGGTCAGAGCTACAGCACATCAGGCACCTACACCGCTACCCTCACGAATGCAGCGGGTTGTGATAGCGTCATCACGCTGAACCTGACGGTGAACCAGCCGAGTGCATCGACGATCAACCATACGATCTGCTCGCCGAACACATACAGCTTCAACGGTCAGAGCTACAGCACCTCAGGCACCTACACCGCTACCCTCACGAATGCAGCGGGTTGCGATAGTGTCATCACGCTGAACCTAACGGTGAACCAGCCGAGCGCAACAACCCTGAACCAGACGATCTGCTCGCCGAGCAGCTACAGCTTCAACGGACAGAGCTACAGCACCTCAGGCACCTACACTGCGACCCTCACGAATGCGGTAGGTTGCGATAGTGTCATCACGCTGAACCTAACGGTGAACCAGCCGAGCGCAACAACAATCAACCAGACGATCTGCTCACCGAACACATACAGCTTCAACGGTCAGAGCTACAGCACATCAGGCACCTACACAGCGATGCTCACGAATGCGGCAAGCTGCGACAGTGTCATCACGCTGAACCTGACGGTGAACCAGCCAAGCGCATCGACGATCAACCAGACGATCTGCTCACCGAACACATACAACTTCAATGGTCAGCAACTTTCCGCAACAGGATTCTACCGCGACACCCTCACGAACGCTGCAGGTTGCGACAGCGTTATCACCTTGAATTTAACGGTGAACCAGCCATCAGCTTCTTCAATGACTGATTCGATTTGTATTGGAAATACATACACATTTAATGGTCAATCCTACACGTCAAGCGGAACCTACACGGCAACCTTAACAAATGCTGTCGGATGTGATAGTGTAGTGACTTTGCATTTGTTTGTGACTCCAAGCCTATATAGTTCGATCAGTGCAACAATATGTGCTCCAGGTGTATATGCGTTTGGTGGTAATAATTTGTCGAGTGCAGGTGTTTATACCCACACATTTGTTTCTAGCCGTGGATGTGATAGTATTGTTACTTTGAGTCTGTTTGTGAACCAACCGAGCTTCACCACAGTCAATGATACTATATGTTTCCCAGGCAGTATAACTGTTGGTGGTCAAGTCTTCTCCTCATCCGGCTCCTATACGATTCGTTTGACCAATCAGGTGAATTGTGACAGTATCATCACGTTGAACTTGTTGGTTAGCCTACCAGGTTTGATTACACAGCAGCCTGTACCCGTATTTGCCAGAGTTGATTCCTTCACAACCATGAGTGTTGGTCAACAAAACTATTTGCAATTCCAATGGCAGCAACTATCGGCTACAAACATTTGGCAGAATTTGAGCAATAACAATATTTACTCTGGAGTTAACACGTCAACGCTGCTTATCAATACTGTTTCTGCAGTCAATGGAACGCGTTATCGTGTTGTATTAACCGATTGTTCTCAACAAGATACATCAAGCGATGCTACCTTATTGCTGTTCCCGAATTTGCCGATTGTACAAATAGGATTGAGTGATACATTAATTTGTCCAGGCCAGTTAGTTCATGTCCCGATTACCGTCGGGGACTTTAATAATATTGGAAGAATTGATGTGAAATTGATATTTAACTCGTCGATTCTCGAGGTAGTGAATTTTACACCTAATCCGCTTTTGATCGGCATATTTATCACAACATCAGGGGATACCCTCACAATCCGTCGGAATATCACGATTCCAATTGCATTGAATAGTGATACACTGATGACGCTCAATTTCCGGGCTATTTCTAACGGTGTCTCTCCTTTGAATTGGATCATTCCGCAGATTGGAAGTTCTGGATTATTTACATCTAATCCCGTAAACCTCGTGCACCGATTAACCTTGGCTAACGGCTCAATATCTGTAATAGGCGTGGCCCCATCGGTCACTGCGCAGCCCATGAGTCAGACCGTATTGTCAGGTTCTCAAGCCCTATTCACCGTAGTTGGTGCCAATACCAGTCATTATCAATGGCAAAGAAGAGTAGGCACAAATTGGTTGAACTTAACCAATGGAGGATTATATCAGGGAGTAGATAACGATAGTTTAATTGTTTTAGCCGCTATCGATAGCTTACACAACAGCCAATTTAGGGTAATACTTAGTGGTGGTTGTCCGCCACCAGCAACTTCGCAGACAGCGGCACTCAGCGTTACACCGAACGTTCCAGCCATAACGCTTCGATTGGGACGTGCATCTCTATGTAATGCGGGTATAGCGCGCGTTCCATTGATTGTCGAGGAGTTTAATGCTGTGGCTGATTTTAATCTGAATTTCAATTACTCAGAACTAGCGGCTACATTCACGGGTCTATCCAGGGTGAATTCCCAGATTTCATCGATAGCCAGTAGTGTGCCAGCGGCCAATAGCCTAACACTCAATTGGTCGGGTCAGCCTGCCAATTTAAGTTCGGGAGATACATTATTGCAATTGGAGTTTGTTGCTAATGCATCGAGTGCAGTGAGTTGGAGCTCAACCTTGAGTCAGATCATCCGTACACGCTTCGGACAAGACCTTCCACTTACATTGGTAAATGGAGAAATTGTGATTCCTCAAAATGTTGCGAGGATTGATACAATTGCAGATTTCTGTGCTGATGCACCTCCAATTCTATTGTCAGGATTCCCCGTTGGTGGTCGTTTTTCAGGCATTGGAGTCAGTCAGGTTGGTACTCAATACTTCTTTAACCCGAGTGTTTCATTTGGATCGATCGGTGTGGGTACATTCGCAGTAACGTATAGCGTTGACAGTGCTGGTTGCACATTTAACGCCTATGCCTTTATCAACGTATTGCCGTTGCCTACCCCTACGGTTAGCCCAACAACAACCATTTGTAGTGGGTCTACGGCAACTTTAAATGCACTTGGTGGAAGTGGAACTCAACCCTATGAATGGAGAATTGGCTCTCAAAGTGGTAATGTGGTTGGAAATACATCCTCAATCACTGTTGCTCCGTCGATGAATACGACCTATTACGTTCAGGTTCGAAATTCATTTGGTTGTTCACGTTGGGATTCAGTTCGTGTTGTGGTGCTTCCTGTTCCGGTTGTTCAGGCGAGTGCGGATGTTTCGACTTGTCAAGGAAGTTCGGTCTCTCTGAGTGCAACGGGTGCTTCAACGTATTTCTGGTCACCCTCGTCGGGATTGAATTCGGCAACTTTGGCCAACCCAATTGCCACACCATCGGTAACCACCCAGTATGTTGTAGTGGGTATATCAGCCGCCGGTTGTGTATCGAGAGATACTGTAATTGTTACAGTCACTCCAAGGCCTGTTGTTGCGTTGGCCAATTCAACGGCCACCTTCTGCAGTGGAAGCACTACTGGTGCGCAGTTACAGGTAACCGCACCAACTTCAGGAGTGAGTTATCTATGGAGTCCTTCAGCAGGATTGGATAACATCACTTCGGGTAGTCCAATAGCTCGACCAACTGCTACTACAACATATGTGGTAACAGTGACTGATTTGGTAACAGGTTGCGTCAGTTCGGGATCAGTCCTTGTTTATGTGCCAAGAGTAAGCGCGGGTGCCAATCGCGTAGTTTGTAATGGCAGCTCGGTTCAGTTGAACGCCAATTACACTGGAGACCCAACAGGCGGAGTAACCTATTTATGGTCACCCTCAACCGGCTTGTCGGCTACCAATATTCAGAATCCGGTCGCAAGCCCAACTGTGACCACTGTTTATACGGTTACCGCCGTTGATGCCGCAGGCTGTCCAGTAACATCTAATGTAGCTGTGATTGTGAATCCAACACCGATTGTAGAGGCTGGAATTAACGTTACAATCGGGCTAAATCGTTCAACTCAGTTGAATGCCTCGATTTCAGGTGGCGTTTCGCCGCTTACGTTTATTTGGAGTCCTTCGACTGGTTTATCGGCCACGAACATCTTAAATCCAATCGCATCACCTACCGTGACAACGATGTATTATCTGACTGTTACGGGTGGAAATGGTTGTTCAAGAACCGATTCTGTGTTGGTTACAGTGGATCCTAACCTCATCGGCTTCAATGTTACTGGTCGATTGATGTACGGCCGATCTTCGAACGCACTTTCGATCAACAATGCTGACATTGATTTGAACCAGAACCTCAGTGTGCTGAGTTCAACGACTGTTGGAGGAAATGGTGATTATTTGTTCCAAAACTTGAACAATGGTGTTTATGAACTTTCTGTCAATACCATTCGCACGGCCCCTGGCGGCATAACCTCTGCAGATGCTTACCGTGTATTTGGCTCGTTGGTCTTCCCTGGTCTGCTTCAAGGACAGTTAGACTCTCTGGCTGCTGATGTCGATGGCAATAATGTAATCAATGTATCCGATGCCCTACTGATCTTACAGCGATCCATTTTCTTGCCGGGAGCAAATTTTGCCAGAAGCTGGGTAGCAGAGCGTAAATTGGTTCAAGTGAATAATGGAGACATCAATCAAAACATTCGCGCACTGAGTGCAGGTGACGTGGATGGCGATTATTTAGTGCCTAGACGCTTGTCTAATCCTTTGAATGTAGAGCCACTTAACGACCCAAGTTTAACATCTGCTTCGAGGACGCTTAAATTATCGACATCAACTGGGGTTGAGTTAGGTTCAATGCAAGTTTTGTTGAGACTTTCCTCTAATGTGCGTGTCATGAAAGTGAGATTGGCTAAGACAGGTGAGGAATTGTTGTTCCGTCAACATGGCGACCAATTGTCTATTGCTTGGTTCACTCAATCAATACCTGTTCAATTGCAAGCAGGCGATATGTTCCTGGAAATCATTACCGCTGATGCATTATTAGCGGATGACTATCGGGTTGACGTAATGGCAGGAACGCAATTCACGGATGGGGCCATTGACTATATAGATCAGTTTGGGGTGCGCTTGCACAAGCCTGTTTCTGCTCAGTCAATAGCGCTGAATCTGAACAATTATCCGAATCCATTTAATGGCACCACTACAATTTCTTACACGCTGGCTGATGATGCTGTTGTGACCTTAACCTTGTCGGATCAGATGGGTAGATTAGTCGGAAAATTGGTGGATAGCAGACAACTGTCGGGTAAACAGGAGGTTTATTGGGATGCTTCTGGATTCTCATCGGGTGTATACACAATAGAATTAAAGGTTCATCAAGCCGAAAATGTAGTTACGGAATACAGGAAACTGATCGTTCGCTGATAGGTATCTGAAAAGGATGATGATCATGAAAATGCTTTCTGGATTTTACCGGTTACTTATTCTGTTTGCTCTGCTGGGGAGCACTACTTTGTCGGCACAGTCTGTTCGTTTGGAGTTGCCCGCTTTAAGGGGCAATCCGGGCGATACGATCTCTGTCCCCATTAATGTTTTACCTGGGGGATACGACAACAATGGCGTTACAAGCTTTCGTATTTCGTTGCGCTATGATTCTTCGGTATTGACATTTTTGGACACGATTCTGTCAGGTACGCGTTTGCAGGGGCGCTCGTCCTCACTGTATTTTAACGGTACGATTCCGGGTTTGCTTTACCTAAGCTTTTCCGATTCAAACAGGATTTCAAGAACAGATACCTCATTGGTCGGCTTGCGTTTTTTGGTTTCAGGTTCTTCGGGTTCGGGCGCTAGTCCAATTACATGGAACTTTCTGCAGACAGAGTTTACGAATGCAAGCTTTAGTTTCATTGACGATGTAGTGTTGGGTAATGGATGTTATTATCCGCAATCGTCGCCCTATCCGATTCCGGTAATCAACTCGTTTGGGAGTTCAATTTGTGCTTTAGCCAACACCACTTTCAGTGTTGCTATGCCGAATGCCGCTCAATATCGGTATAGGTGGTGGGTGAGTGTCGACTCAGGCATTACCTACGCTCCTGTTCCTCAATCGCCTGGGTGGATTCCGGGGGTTGACATTTCAGGGGCATTGTCTTCAAGTTTGAGTATTCAGGGTGCTGTAGAGCAGATGAACGGGTATTTATTCTATTGTTTTGTAGACTCAATTGGTGGGGGGTCAACAGGAACAATTAGTCGTCCACAGTACCTGCGGGTAAATCCTATTACAGGTGTTGAATTGTTGATGCAGACGACCCCTTCGGGTTCTTCGTTTTGCCTGGGTACCTTATTGGCATTCAAAGGAGTGGTAAATGGTAGTAATCGTGCAATTCCTGATACGATCCCGAACCCTATATATGAGTGGAGGAAAAACGGATCGCTTGTAGCATCGGGTGTACATGATTCGATTTATCGTGATGCCACTTTGGTAAATGGCGATGAAATTCGATTGTCTATCAGTTCAAGCAGCGCATGCTTTGATGCACAGATAGATTATATTGTTCAAATTGATGATTTACCAAGCAACCAGACAATTGCGCCGATAAGTGCCTATTGCGCAGATGGTACACCGCCCTCAGTGGTTCTTCAGGGTTCTCAAAACGGCATACGCTATGTTTTATTGAGGAACGGAATTCCAATTGTTGACACGTTGGGGAATGGTGCTGCCATTAGTTTTGGTCCTCAACCGCAGCCAGGTACCTATCGAATTAGAGCTATCTCGGGTACTGGATGCATAACGGATTTTAGCGGTTCAGTAGATGTGGATACCCTGCCTGCGATTCGGGGCACTGTATCTCCAAATGACACCTTGGTTGTAGGTCAAAGCATCTCTTTGGTAGCTTCAGGAGGCTCATCATACAATTGGAGTCCTTCCGCTGGCTTGTCTGCTACAAATGTTTCAAACCCAGTTGCCAATCCGACAACCACAACAACCTATTCGGTTATTATTTCAAATCCTGTTGGTTGCACAGATACCCTTCAAGTGACCATTACGGTACTCCCGGTTCCTAATGTACAAGCGGGTAATGACACCAGTGTTTGTGTGAATAGTGCCAATTTCTTACTGGGTGGTTCGCCAACAGGGGGAATATGGAGTGGATTTGGCGTGGTGAATGGTAACCTTGGTGAATTCAGCCCATCCTTGGCTCGACCGGGCACATACACCTTGACCTATACCTATTTGGGCTTATTTTTGGATTCTAGGGTGGTTTATGTTCGACCGATAGCTGACACAACGCTGTTCAAAACCCTATGTGCGCCTCAGACAATGGTCGTAGGATCGAATGTTTACAGCACTACGGGGACCTATAATATTTTACTATCCAATCAGTTTGGTTGCGACAGCAATATAGTTCTCAATTTAACGGTGAACCGAAGCGAACGTGATACGCAAGTGGTGTCTATTTGTGCCCCGGATAGCTTTGTAGTCGGTGCGGGGGTTCAACGTAAGGTATATCGCGCTGCAGGCATCTATGTCGACACGCTCAGAAATGCGTTGAACTGTGACTCAATTGTGGTTACGCAGCTAAGCGTTGGCCGCAGAGATACTGTTTTTCTGGATGCTGGAATATGTGTGGGTGGTAGTTTCTATATCGGCTCACAGTTCTTCAACGTTGATGGTGATTTTTCTGTTACCCTGCTCAACCAGACCGGATGCGATAGCACCATTCATCTGAAGTTAAAGGTGAATGAAACGAATCTGCCTTTAGGCACAGCAAGCGTTTCATTGCCGGTAATACGCGCCGCTCATTCGGACACGATTAGGGTTCCTGTTACCGCGGTTCAATTTAACCGGATTGGTTCTTTCAATTTCGGGATTTTCTACGACACGACCGTTCTCCGTTATGCAGGTTTAGACATAAAAGGAACCCACCTCGATGGTTATCAGGGTGCGCTATTCAGTAATGTAAATGGAAATCGGTTAGATGTTTCTTTATTGGCGTTGGGAGGGGGATCTCAGTTAAACCCAATCAGTGTTTGTGGTGATACCATTATCAATTTTTTGTTTGTTTATACGGATACCTTGGGCGGATATACCCGTTTGATCTGGGATGAGGCGGTTACTCGGTTTATTCCAGGTGATACCATCACTACAGTTGATCAAATTTTATTAGGCAACGGCTCAGTTTATTCAAATCGTGTTACCTCTGTTTTCCCTTCCAATAATGGCAATTTGAACCTTTGTGAACTAGAAGAAGGAAATCTATCTATTTCGGGTACAGGATATACTTCCTATCAATGGATGCTGAGTAAAGATGGGGGCAGAACATTTAGAAATTTACAGGATACGATTCGCCTATCGGGAAGCAATACCGCTGCGCTTAGTTTTTCTGATGCCGATAGTATATTAACCGCTGGTATATACCAGTGTTTGGTGACTGGTGCTGGAGGATCATTCTTGAGCATTGCACAAAAGGTGAATGTGAGCAATATCGAAGGGGTTCTGATGACCTTAACGGCAGAACCAACCGGTTTCCAATGTCCCGGAACATCCATAACCTTTCGTGGTCAACCGCAAAGACAGATCCCACGAGCTCAATATTTATGGACCATTAATGGGGATACCATCAGTACCGACTCGATTCTAACCCGATCTAATTTGAGTAATGGAGATCGGGTTGCACTTCAGGTCACCTCTGATTCAATTTGTGTTCAAGCATCCAATGAAATCTTGGCTCAGATCTATGCATTACCTGCTGTTCAGGGCTTGACGGGCGGTGGAAGCTATTGTCTTAGAGATGCACCCGGCTTGCCCATTGGACTGGCCAATACGATGGTTGGCACACGTTATGTGCTGTATCGAGGGGGCCAACCAGTAGGGGACACCCTCAATGGTAACGGTTCGGGTAGAAATTTTGGAATTTTCGATCAGCCAGGTTTTTACAGAGTTAAGTCTTTAAGCCCCCAGGGTTGCGAATTTTTGTTCCCCGATTCTGTGCGATTGGATACATTGGCATCAGTGAATGGCGCGATTTCACGCGATACTTTTGTGTATATCGGTGAGCAAATTCAATTGGTGGCAACAGGTGCAGGTGTGGGTGGTACGTACCGCTGGTATCCATCTTCAGGATTGTCTGACAGCACAGTTTCAGCACCTATTGCAACGCCAGATACCACCACAACCTACCGAGTTGTGATTTCCAATGCGGTTAATTGTACGGATACGCAGTATGTGCGTGTTGAGGTAAGACCCATGCCGCTTGTTTTTGCGGGAAGTGACTTTACCATTTGTCTAAATACCTTAATCCCAGACACACTTTACTTGAGGGGAACGCCATATGATAGTGCCCGAGGAATCTGGAGTGGGGTTGGTATTGTGGACGGCAGAATTGGCATGTTTGTGCCCGCCTTAGCTGGTACGGGTACTTGGCGGTTGGTGTACACTTTTGCCAACCTGGTTAGTGATACCCTTGAAATAACGATTCGTCCACCCACGAATTCTGTGATTAGCCAATCAATCTGTGCACCGGATAGCTTTGTTGTCGGAACGCAGGTATTTCGCAATACAGGTGTTTACAATATCACTCTGTCTAATGCTTCGGGTTGCGATAGTTTGGTTACCCTAAATTTAAACGTTGGTTCCTCTGCGCTCACGATCATAAGTGATACAATTTGTACTCCTTCTTCATACGATTTTAGAGGGAGAATTTTGACGACCACAGGGGTCTATCGCGACACCATCAGGTTTTTTACGGGTTGTGATAGTATCGTTGAACTACGGCTAACGGTGGCGTCTCCCAGCAGCGCCCTCATCAGTGCCAATATATGTATTGGAGGATCTTTTTCACTGGGGAACAATCTGTATAATGTGGGGGGGACTTATGTTGACACGATCGTAAACTTCATGGGATGCGATAGCGTAGTGACGCTTGTGCTCTCTGTGGTTGATCCGGGTATTGGTCTCAATGTTTCTCAGTTATCCCTTCCGGTTATTCAGGCAACAGCTGATTCGGTGGTTCGGGTTCCTATTAAAGCCGTTCAGTTCAATGGAATTGGAGCCTTTACAATGGGGATTTTTTTTGATACGACCATTCTTGAATACCTTGGTGCTGACCTTATTGGCTCTCAGCTTGCAGGCCAGCCCAACTTTTTCACGAATGTTGACCCGGTATTGGGCAATCGGTTGAATATCGTACTTCTATCGCAGCAAGCCTCAGCGGTAAGTGTCTGCGATGGTGATTTATTCAGTCTGAACTTCCGTTATCGTGCCCCCGGTGGAATTGGAGTTAGTCCTCTTGTTTGGGATCGATCATTTACCCAGGCCACCATAATTAGTTCAACAGGGGGTACCACCAACCGTGATTTAAATCTTTTTAATGGTTTGGTCTATAATTCAACCACTTCAACTGCTGTGCCGATCAATAATGGCCATGAGTTGTTGGGATGTGAATTGGAGTCCAAGGAATTTACTGTGCGCGACACCAGTTCATCGGCGCCCGCTTACTCGACGTACAGATGGCTGGTCAGTACAAATGGAGGTCAGTCGTTTCAACCCGTAGACACCTCTGCCGCATCAGGTACAGAAACAGACACCTTGGTTTTACGGAATTTGGTTGGCTCTATGAATGGGCACTACTATTACTGTAAGATTAGCGCACCGGGTGGGCCTGTTTACAGCATAGCCCAATTTTTGAAAGTAGATCCCATCAGTACAGTAGCGCCCATCATCACGGCACTTCCATCAGGACCGCAGTGTTTCGGTACTTCTGTTGCCTACAGCGCGTCTTTGGTAAGCGGTGCGGCCATCTCAACCATTGTGCCTAACCCACAGTATCGTTGGTTTGTCGATGGAGTTTTAGCGGGAACTGATTCAGTTTTAGCTGCTTCGAACTTGTCAAACGGTCAGGAAGTTCGTATGAACATAAGATCGGGCACATCTTGTTTGATCGGAGATGGTGCAACGATTTCTGAGGTATTGTCGTCACCAGCTTATCAAAATTTTAGTGGAGGTGGTTTTTATTGTTCGGGTGAACAACCCAATGAACTTCGTTTATTGTCGTCTGAGCCTGGTGTCCGATACACTTTGTATCGCGGACCTGATTCCGTCATGGAAAGTATCGGAACTGGTTCTGCTATCAATTTTGGAAGAATTGGTGTTCCGGGCAACTATCGTGTTCAGGCAATCGGAGGAAATGGTTGCAGTGCGCCAATGGGTCAGAGCATAGTCGTTGATACATTCCCTGGAATTTATGCGACCATTACGCCAGACACCTTTATTTATCAAGGTGGAAGCATTGTTTTAGAAATTGCTGGCGCTCCTTTGGGTGCTTCATATAACTGGTCGCCTGCCTTAGGATTGAGCAGCACCACCAATTCAGCTGTTTTGGCAGCTCCCCAATCTACCACAGCATATCAAGTTATTGTCACCAACCCATTGGGTGGTTGTAGGGATACATTTAATGTGTTGATTCGGGTTGAACCCACACCGCAGGTATCAGCGGGCAACGACACCAGTGTATGCAGCAATTCTGATACGCTGAATTTGATCGGATTACCCTCGGGGGGTATTTGGAGCGGCATGGGAATAGCGGATGGCAGGAGTGGGTCATTCGTGCCATCAACTGTTGGTGTGGGTACTTGGATGGTGGTCTACACCTTCGCCGGCTTTGTTAGAGATACTGCTTACATTCAGGTTAGGGGTGCCAATGTTTTAACCATAAATCAGTCGATTTGTTCTCCGAATTCATTTATCGTTGGTGGACAATCTTTTTCCAGTACGGGGGTATACACCATTAATTTGTTTAATTCGGGAGGGTGTGATAGCACCATCATTTTGAATCTTAATGTTTATAATCCTTCGTTTTATGCCTATTCCGATACGCTTTGTAGCCCCCAAACTTTGGTATTTAATGGAATTGTCTTAAGTGCTTCGGGCGTTTATTATGATACCTTAACCTCGACCTCTGGGTGTGATAGTCTTATTCAGCTTACCTTATCGGTAGGCGATACATCATCACAGGTCATCAACGCCTCCATCTGTGTGGATGGGGCATTTTTATTGGGTGGTAGAACGTACAACGTGGGGGGTACCTACCTCGACACAATCCCCACCGTATTGGGTTGCGATAGTTTTGTGACCTTAAACCTTACAGTAGATTCAATTTTGAGTGAACGCATCGAGGTCGATTTATGTCTTGGCACTTCCTATGATTTTGGTGGAGTGGTCATTACGCAGCCTGGGGTTTACTACCGTTTAGCTACCGGCGCCTCGGGAAGGTGCGACACAGCATTCACATTGGTTGTGAATCGTACGTTGCCCAACTCCTACACTTTTAATGCCCGCATTTGTTTTGGGGATACATACCTGTTCAATGGGATTCCTCAGGTTGCGACGGGCATTTACCGAGATACGCTTGTGAATGCGGTAGGTTGCGATAGCTTCATTACGCTTAATTTGTTTGTGGATGCGCTGGCCGGTATTTACATCGTAGAATCCATTTGCGCCCCATCTTCCTACAATTTCGGTGGGATTGCTCTTTCTCAAAGTGGGGTGTACTACGATACCATTCGCGCTGTTTCAGGTGGAGCTTGCGATACGGTGGTTGAATTGCGTTTGAGTGTAAAACAGCCAAGTTCAAGGACACTAACTCAATTCATTTGTTTGGGTGATACGTTTAATCTGAATGGAACGGTTTATAATTCTACGGGTATCTATCGCGACACCCTCACGAATGCTGTAGGTTGTGACAGCATCATTGTATTGAATTTGAATGTTGGATTACCCACGCAGCGCTACGACACTGTTTCAATTTGTGCGCCTGCATCGTACAATTTCTACGGACAAATCCTTACAGCAAGTGGGAACTATCTGGACACGGTTCCGGGGCGAACAGCTGGAATTTGTGATACAGCAGTTTATTTGACGCTCTATATTAATGAGCCATCGTACAGCACACTCAATGAATTTGTTTGTATTGGAGGACGCTACTTTTTTGACGGCTCATTCCGGACAATATCTGGCACATATGTAGATACCATTCAAGGGGGTAGTTCTGTGGGCTGTGACAGTATAGTAACCTTAAACCTAACTGTAGTCGATCCCCATCGTCGGTTCGACACTGTTCAGGTTTGTTACCCATCAACTTATATTTTTTATGGTGATACCCTGACTGCTTCAGGCACTTACATCGACACTGTACCTGGTCTTCCACAAAATACCGGTGTTTGCGACACGATTGTGACTTTGTTGTTTCGTGTAAACCAACCAAGTTCTGCGACCATTCCTGCTCGGATTTGTTTTGGGAGTACATATTTGTTTAATGGACAAATCTTGCGCACGGCTGGAACTTATACCGCCACACTATCTAATTCGGTAGGTTGCGATAGCGTTGTAACACTTCAATTGCAAATAGACACCTTAGCGGGTCGGTTCATATCGGCTTCGATTTGTGCTCCTTCGACTTATTCCTTCGGTGGTAACCCACGTTCCCAAAGTGGGGTGTATTATGATACCATTCGCGCCGTTTCAATTGGAGCCGCGTGTGACACTGTAGTGACCTTGAACCTTACGGTGAACCAGCCGAGCGCAACGACCCTGAACGAGACGATCTGCTCGCCGAACACCTACAGCTTCAACGGACAAACGCTTTCGACTTCGGGTACCTACACCGCGACGCTCACGAACG
>VGGT01000020.1 GCA_016868485.1 Bacteroidota bacterium | reverse complement strand
CTGAAGAAGCTGATCCGGCTTAAAATTTCCCTTAGCCTCTTGCCGTCGGCATTTGTTTTCCGACCGGATTAGAAAAGTTTATAATTCCGTGATTCTGGATCAAAATTGGTTGGAAATAGGAATTGTAGATCGTGTCCACGGCCTTCAGGGTGCTGTTGTCGTTCGGTTTTCAAAGTCTTTTTCAATGGGATCGATCGCAAAACTGAACACCTTATTCATTCAATCTGGGGAAACTAAAGTTCCCTACTCTATTGTTCGTTCATCTCCACCTACGCAAAGTGGAATGGTGGTTTGGCTTGAGGATGTGAATCATCGCGATCAAGCACAGCGGTTGCTGGGCACTGTTGCTTATATCCCAATGCCCAAAAAAAACGCTGCTCCATCCAAATCAACCCTTGATACCCTGTCGGATTATAAAGGTTTTCGTGTCGAATTGGTAGACCAGAACCCTATAGAAGGCGCTCAACTGTTCGATGTTCAGCAATTACCCGGACAAATCATGCTGGAAATCGAAGAGTCATGGGGCCGTTGGCTGTGCCCTTATCAACCCTCGTTTATCAAGTCTGTCGACCCTTTGGAGCGCATCATCTTGCTCGATCCACCGGGAGGGCTTCGAGAATTGTATCAATCGGATCATGAGAATTGATATCATCAGTGCCGTGCCGGCTTTGATCAGCAGTTTTTTGGAGCACAGTATCGTTCATCGTGCGCAGACGAAGGGAATTGTGCATATTCAAACCCATGACTTGCATGAGTACAGCACGCGGAAGTTCCGGCAAATCGATGACGCTCCCTATGGGGGCGGCTCTGGGATGGTATTGGGGATAGAACCCATCGACCGATGCATAAGCGCACTCAAGGCGGAACGAACATATGATGAAGTCATTTTTATGAGTCCGGACGGACAGCCGCTTACGCAGAATATTTGCCATCGTTTGGCCCTCGTCCATAACCTGATCATCCTGTGCGGACACTATAAAGGGGTTGATGAACGCGTGCGAACGAACCTTTGCACCATGGAAATCTCCATAGGCGATTACGTGCTCAGCGGAGGTGAATTACCCGCTGCTGTATTGGCAGATGCCATCACCCGCTTGCAGCCCGGCGTGCTGGGGGATGTTCAGTCTGCCCTCAGCGATTCGTTCCAAGACGGACTATTGTCGGCTCCTGTTTACACCCGCCCAGCGGTCTACCGCGATTGGGAGGTTCCCGAAGTATTGCGTTCAGGACATGAAGCCCAAATCGATGCTTGGCGAAACGAACAAGCGCTCAACCGAACAAAAGCCCGTCGACCAGATTTGCTCTCTGACCAGGGTGATGTGTAATTCTTTTTTTATATCTTTGCACCCTGTAAAAAATTGACCATGGATCTGCTGACATTCGTTGAACAAGACAATACACTCGAACGCTCACTTCCCGCTTTCCGCTCTGGGGATACCGTTGCGGTTCACTATAAAATCCGTGAAGGCAATAAAGAGCGCATACAGGTTTTCCAAGGTATTGTTTTACAGCGTCGTGGTTCAGCGGCCACAGAAACCTTTACGGTTCGCAAAATGTCGAACGGCATAGGGGTTGAACGCATATTTCCGGTAGCCTCTCCTTTCATCGAGAAAGTCGACTTACTAACCCGTGGCGTGGTGCGCCGTGCACGTATTTTCTATTTGCGTCAGGCGAAGGGCAAAGCGGCCCGCATTAAGGCTAAGCGCTAACATTTCCACGAGCTAAGCGCTGGTTCATCTACGGGCTAAGCGCTGGTTTTTCAACGGCTTAACCCGTGCAATCCGATAGATGAGTTCGGGACCGGAGTAAACAAAACCGGTGTACAACTGAATCAGGGAAGCCCCCGACTTGAAGCGGGCTTCGGCGATTTCGACACTCATGATTCCTCCGGATGCCAAAACAGGTATACGTCCATCCAATGCCGATACAAGAGATTGGGTTAACTGATGGGCACGCTCGGTAAGCGGAGCGCCGCTCAACCCCCCTTCTCCATATTGTGCGGCGCGTTTTTGTTCGCGTGCCATGAGCGCCGATCGATTGATGGTGGTGTTGGTGGCAATGATCCCATCAATCCCAGCGGCCACAGCGACATCGGCCACTTCCCGAATCTGATCATCCTCAAGATCTGGGGCAATTTTTAAAAAAATCGGCTTATGGTTTTTTTGTTGGCGTCGATAATCGACCAAAGGCTCCAAAATTTTGTTGAGCCAGGCCGATTCTTGGAGCTGCCTGAGTTGGGGGGTGTTGGGTGAACTGACATTGACGGTGAAGTAATCAACATCACCATAAAAACACTGCATAACGGATAGGTAATCGATATGGGCCTCATGAAGCGGTGTGTCCTTATTTTTTCCTAGGTTACACCCCAGGATGAGCCCGGCTGGCCTGTTCTTGATTCTCTTCACAATCATATCCATCCCGTCATTATTGAATCCCATTCGGTTGATGAGCGCCTGAGCGCCTGGCAATCGAAAAAGACGCGGTTTTGGATTGCCTGCCTGAGGGCGAGGTGTGATGGTACCCACTTCAACATGACCAAAGCCTAAGGCATGCGCGGCCCTCAGGTAGCGGGCATTTTTATCGAAACCGGCAGCGAGTCCGACGCGATTGGGAAATTGAAGACCTGCAACCTCCACCGGATCCAGGACACGCGGACGACACCCCCGGAGCAGAAAATGCATCGGACGTAAAGACGAGAAAAATTGCAGGACAGCCATGGCTAAATGGTGTGCCGTCTCTGGGTTGAACAAAAACAAAAACCTCCGAATCAGTGTGAACATATCGTTTATATTGGTTTATGCACCCGCAACATCTCGCGTTTGCCCGGTGGTCCTGGTAATTTTTCAGTCGCACATCCCAAGGCCATCAATCTGCGGCGCACCTCCCCTTTTACACAATAGGTAACCAAACATCCACCGGGTCGCATCCAAGAGACCACCCGGGCTAGAAACGATTCATCCCACATCTCGGGTTGCGCCTCTGGGGAGAATGCATCAAAAAAGATGAGATGCGCTGGATTCTTAGGTCCCTCCCACTGACGAGCATCTACCCGAAAAATTTGAATCTGCTGGTCTCCTAAATAGTGCGGCTCCTCGCTGGATAATTCTGGATACATGACCATCAAATCCTGCCAGCATGCTGGCCTATGCGCTGCGGGATGTGATTTCCAGTATTCGAGCAACAAGTGATGTTCGGGTGGTTCCAACTCCAATCCGGTATAGTTCATTTTTAACCCGTGCTTCTGCGCGTGGTCGAGCGCTACCGCAGCATTCATGAGTGTTCCTGACCCCACTTCAATCAGTTGAATGGTCTCGGATTCGACCCGATCATGACGCATTTTTTCGCCCATGTACTGCAGACCTGCCTCCACAAATACATGCCGGGCCTCGGTCATTGCCCCATGCGTACTGTGGTAGGTTGCTTCGAAACGCGAAGATTGAAGGGTGTATGAACCATCGCGCGTTGGTATTATTTCCATCATGGGCGCTGCAAAGTTATTATGTTTGTGTCATGAGTTTCACCCCTTTGGCCGATCGTATGCGACCCCGTGAAATCGGTCAATTTGTAGGGCAATCGGCGCTTTTAGGGACCGGAGGTGTGCTGAGTCGATTGATCGGGATGAAGTCGATTCACTCCATGATCTTATGGGGGCCACCAGGAACGGGCAAAACGACACTCGCCGGACTTTTAGCCAAAGCCACTGATCGTCCGCTGGAAATTCTGTCGGCAGTAGATGCAGGGGTGCGCGATATTCGACAGCTTGTGCAACGGGGAAGGGGGCTTTTCCCTCCTGTACTTTTTGTGGACGAAATCCATCGGTTCAATAAGGCACAACAAGATGCATTGCTGCCCGCGGTTGAACATGGAACTGTGACCCTCATTGGCGCTACTACAGAAAACCCTTCCTTTGAGGTGAATCAGGCCTTGCTGAGTCGTTGCCAGGTTTATGTGCTTGAATCGCTGTCATCAGATGATTTAATGCAGGTGCTCGAACGCGCGCTGCGCGAGGATGCCTGGCTCCGTGAACGTAAAGTCAGTCTTCTCGAATCGCAGTCTTTGATTCGGTTATCGGGTGGCGATGCCCGTAGATTACTCAATTTATTGGAGGTCGTGGTGCAGACCAATGGCTCCCTTGGGCCTGGAGCTTCGCTGGCGATCAGCGATCAAATGGTGGAAACGGCTGCCAAACACATGAGCATCCGGTATGACCGACAGGGCGATCTGCACTACGACCTGATTTCTGCACTGATTAAATCTGTTCGCGGAGGCGACCCCAACGCGGCTGTTTATTACCTGGCCCGGATGATTTCTGGCGGGGAAGATCTGATGTTTATTGCCCGTCGCTTGATTATTTTGGCCTCGGAAGATATCGGCCATGCCCAGCCCATGGCCCTTATGATAGCGGTATCGGCTTCTGATGCGGTGCACAAAGTGGGGTATCCCGAATCGAGGATCATTCTTGCGCAACTGGTGACCTACCTCGCTTGTTGTCCGAAAAGCAATTCTTCGTACATGGCCATCGAAGAGGCGCTGCGCTGTGTAGGAGAAACAGGCGATCTGGAGGTCCCCCTCGCCTTGCGCAATGCCCCTACCCGATTAATGAAGGAGCTGGGCTATGGCCAAGACTATTTGTACAGTCACCTCGGCGCGGGAAATTTTGCCGCTCAGGAGTTTTTGCCTCAGTCCATCTCAGGCAAACGCTTTTTTCAGCCGGGTAACAATGCTAGAGAACACGAAATGCGGGAACGATTGAAATCGTGGTGGGACCTGCACTATGGTTATGGCCAGTGAATTCAGCCTCGCAATCATTTCTACGCTCGATTGCAGATATTTGTATCAAATCTATGTCCGTTTATGAACCCATTAACTGAATTACTGCGTCAGCCTGGCGCTACACTGCTCGATGTTCGTACGTTAAGTGAATTTCAAGATGGCCACGCACCCGGCGCCGTGCACATCCCTGTGGAAGAGCTCTCCTATAGGACCGATGAACTGCGGGCATGCAGTACCCCTATTATTGTATACTGCAAAAGTGGTGGGCGAAGCCGTATGGCGCAGCATATTTTGGAACAGGATGGTTTTTCTGAGGTGCACAACGGTGGTGGCTTGGGCGATGTGCTCGCTGCATTGGGCTGATCAAAACGCTTCTGGTTTCTCCGCTCATTCACCTCCGCTCATTCACCTCTGCTCTTTCATCGATCATAACTTTCGGTTGGCCAACAAAGGTGGCGGTTCTCCGTTGAAAGGATTTTCACGCCCGATGGTGCGCGCCATAAGTCCAGAAGCCCGAACCACGGCACGGTCCCCGAAGCGTTCCCTCATGCGGTCCATGGCTTCATAGAGTTGGTGTGCCTGCGGCACTTGTTCGAATAACCGCAGTTGCACACCACCCGAAACCAAATCACTGAAACGCACACCCACCAAGCGAATCAACATCCGGCGGTTGTAGAGGCGTTGAAATAGTTCGCCCACCAACGGAATCAACACATGATCGGCGCTGCTGTAGGCAATCTGCTTTTGCATGCTCACCGTCTGAAAGTCGGAGTACCGAATTTTGACCGCCACACAAGCGCATAATCGTCCGCCCCTACGGAGCTGAAAGGCCAAATTTTCCGTCATAGCCGTGAGGATTCCCTTTATTTTTTGCAGATCGGTGGTATCGCGTTCAAAGGTGCGCTCAGTAGAGATCGATTTGCGCTCGCTAAACGGCACAACCGGGGCATTATCTTCACCATTGGCCTTTTTCCACAGCTGCAATCCTGATTGCCCGAACACCCGCTGAAGCAAGTCGGGTGGCATATGTTGCAGGGTGTGTATGTGTTGTATGCCTAAACCACGCAGCGAATGATGCATTTTTTCGCCTACCATCGGGATTTTTCGGACCGAAAGAGGCGCCAAAAAGGTCTTTTCCGTTCCGCGCACCACGGCTCGGGCATTGTTTGGCTTTGCTTCGCCTGTTGCAATTTTTGATACGGTTTTGTTGATCGATAGGCCACAGGAAATCGGCAATCCTGTTTCACGCATAACCCTCTTCCTCAGGTCTTGGGCCATGCGTGTGCAGCCAAAAAAACGATCCATACCACTTAAATCGGCATAGAACTCATCAATCGAAGATTTTTCCAGTATGGGTACAGCGGCCGATACAATATCCGTTACTGCTTTGCTGTATTCCGTGTATTGCGCCGTATTGCCGCGGATAACGATGGCTTCTGGACAAAAATGACGGGCCATTTTCATCGGCATGCCAGAATGTATGCCAAAACGACGGGCTTCATAGCTGCACGAGGCCACTACACCGCGGTCGCTCATACCACCCACCAACACCGGCTTATTGTTGAGACGGCTGTCGATCAGACGCTCAACTGAAACGAAGAATGTGTCCAGGTCGAGATGAAGGACTGTTCTTGTGCCCCAAAAACTGTCTGAGGATTCATGAGATTCTGGGTGTGGTTGCATAACGTTCATCGGTTTGGGATTCTGCTGGCAAGGTAGGGGGATGGGACTCAGGCAAACCGGCGTGGTGGGGTGCGTCGGCAAAACGGGGATCAGGGATTCTTGGCCACAATTCCATCCGCTGCACCTCGAGGCTGTAGAAACCCAATTCTTCGGTTACCCGCCCCAACAGATGATATACACCAGGGCCCCGAAAAGGATATCGCGCAACCACTGGAGGAAAGTGAACCGTGTCGATGTAGTCGCCCCGCTGGTCGATAAACGTACCAAACTGCATGCGATCGCCCTTCACTGTCCGGGTGTCTTTGATGCTCACCAAATAGGCATTGACCACCACCACCCGTCCGCAATGCACCTTCAGATCGGTCGAAAAAATTCCAGCCGGCGGGGCGCTTAAAAGGAGACTAAAAGGACTACTCAACGGAAAACCGAGCAGCTCATACTCTTCAAAAGCCGATTCATGCTCTGCTTCTTCCAATCGAGGCAAATCGAGCGTAGGCGATAAATCTTGGCGAAACAGCGCACCGGAAGAAGATGGTAAATAAGAAAATGGTGAAGAAGAAGAAGATGGTGAAGATGGTGAAGATCCCTTTTCTGAGGTATGCAAATGGGCTTCCCACATCAGGGCCTTTTTAGATCGTCGGGTAAACCGAAAGGCCCCTATGCGCACCAAAAGAACGAGCTGCTCGCGCGGTGGTGAAAGTCGACGACAAAAATCAGGGAGGTCTTCAAAAGAACCTCCTCGCTTCCGTTCGGTTAACAGACGCTGCACAAAATCTTCATGAATACCCCTAATCATCAGCAATCCAAGGCGGATTTCACGGCCACACAACCCAATCTCACCCGCGCTAAGTTGTACGCAGGGTGCGGAAACCTGTGCCCCCAGGCGCATCGCTTCGTGCAGGTAATGCTCCGTGCTGTAGAATCCACCCCCATTGCACAGGGTGGCCACCATATATTCCAGCGGATAATGTGCCTTCAGATAAAGACTTTGGTAGCTCTCCACCACATAGGATGCAGCATGACCCTTGGCAAAGGCATAGCCTGCAAAACTTTCGATTTGTCGCCACACCTCACGGCCCAATTCGGGAGCGTGTCCCCGCGCACGGCATCCCTCAAAAAAGCGTAACTTAACCTGCTCGAGTTCATCGCGACTCCGGAACTTGCCACTCATCCCCCTGCGGAGCACATCTGCCTCAGCCAAGGTTAATCCCGCGAAGCAATGAGCCACCCGAATCACATCTTCCTGATAGACCATCACGCCATGGGTTTCGGGCATGATTTCGAGCAAAACAGCGGGTGCTTCGCGGCGGCGCTCGGGAAATCGGCAGCGGAGAATATAGGTTTGCATCATCCCGGAACGGGCAACCCCCGGGCGGATCACCGAACTAGCAGCCACCAAGCCCAAATAATCCTGTACTTGAAGTTTACACATCAGCATACGCATAGCCGGCGATTCGACATAAAAACACCCTATAGTGCGGGCCTCACGAACGAGACGCTGGGTAGCTCCGTCGTTTTTGAATAGCTCGGTCTTGTAGAGGTCGATCGGGGCTTCACCAGGACGATTTTGGGCAATCAAGGTGAGTGCGTCGGTGATTTTGGCCAGTCCACGCTGACTCAGTATATCGAATTTATGCAAACCCGCATCTTCTGCAATATTCATGTCGAATTGGGTCGTGGGAAATCCCTTGGGAGGTAGAAAAGTGGCGCTAAAATGGTGTATGGGATCGTGGGTAATCAGAATCCCACCTGCATGTATGCCCAAGTAATTAGGGAGCCCGTTGAGCCGCGATGCATACTGCAGTATGAGGCGTATGGTGCGATCGTTGCCACCGCCTGCCGACCGCCCACGCGCCAATGCATCCGTTTCATGGGGAGGCAAACCCAGTACCTTGGCCAATTCCCGAACCAAGGCCCGATACTGAAACGTAACGTATGTGCCCAAAAGAGCAACATTGGGGAAACGATGAAAAATGTAAGCGATGATCCTGTCGCGTTCCTTCCAAGAAAAATCAATATCGAAATCGGGCGGATTGCGGCGGTAGAGGTTGATGAACCGCTCGAAATAAAGGTCCAATTCGATGGGATCGACCTGGGTAATTTGAAGCAAATAAGCCACCAGGCTGTTGGCACCACTGCCCCGACCTACATAAAAGAAACCGCAACTGCGGGCATATTTCAATATTTTCCAATTGATGAGAAAATAAGACACATAGCGCTTCTGCCTAATGATTTCCAACTCCTTTTCCAGCCTGACGCCCACCTGTTCGGATGCTTTGGGGTAGAAGCGCGGCAGGTTGAGGCTGCACAACCGACGCAAGAGCCGAAAGTCGAGTTCCTCCTGGGCCGTGTAGGTCTGCTGATTTTTGTGGGGGTATTGTTGCCCGAATTCAAAATGAATGCGGCAGCGATCAGTTAGGCATCGTGTTTGGTAGATGAGGTCGGGAAACGCACGGTAGGCCTCCGTAAATTGGTCCAGTGGCATCCAGCGGTGGGTATCGGGAGCAGGATCATCGGGGGGGAGCTTACTGAGCAGGCAGTTGTGATCGATCGACCGCAGCAGACGGTGTGCATTCCAGTCAGCACGATCACGAAAAGTCATGGGTTGAATGGCAAGAGCCTTACCCGGTGGAACACGACAAGAAATCAGACGCCAGCGCGACAAGTCACGGATTTCTATACCCAAAAATTCATGTTCTGCAAGCTGATGTCCATTCCAAACGGCCAGGGAATAGACCACCACTGCGTTTCGGAATCGGGGCGCACGGTACTCGGGCTGAACCTTTCCTTGGAGTATGTTGCTCAGGTACACACAGACTTCAACATAACCGGCGTTGTTGCAGGCCAAAATCAGATAATATGGCCGATTGCGGACGCGTATGTCGACCCCCGCCAAAGGCCTTACGCCGTAGGAAGGCGCCAAGCGTACAAAGTCGAGTATGGCCGCCGTACTGTTGATGTCGGTGAGGGCCACGCAGTCGACCCCCGCATCCCTGGCTTGCTCGAGGATTTGAACGGGCGACAAAACCCCATACCGCAGACTGAATCCGCTGTGAACCTGCACATACATCACGAAGAACGTTTACGCCCAACCCCGACCCGAATTTTGCTGCGGAACATACTGATCCAGCAACTGACGCAAGCGACCCAGGAGTTCTCCCGCCTCATCAGTAGGGCTGCGATGCGGATCCGGTAAGTCAAAACTCAGATAAGCCTTAACCCGCCATACCTCGAGAAGCTGATCGGCCGTCATCCGATAAGGCTGATACGCTGGATTGTCCGATATCAGTTCCAAATAACCTTCATTGAGATGGTTTTTGATGCGTTTAAACACTACTCCTTCACCAGTGGATACCACAACACAACATTGGTAGTCGCGCAACTGCTGCCAATCGCGCACAAATTCCGCAATGAGGTACGACCCATCGGGAAGAGGGTGCATGCTATCGCCCTTAATCTGAAACATGCGGTAGGACCGATTCGGATTCAACTCCGAAACTGGAAGCATAAATTGAGGGAGACGGGCCACGAAATCGGGATCTCGGTGGCCCTCGAGGTAGCCAGCCGCCGCCTGAACAGGCACCAAGGTAATCTGTTCGCGTTGATCGACCCCATCTACCGCCACAGACAACACCCGTAACCGTTCGCCCGCTGGATCGGTATGGCGAACCCCTCCAGGCAGACGAACAACCTCCTCCTTCACCAACTCATCGACCGAACAGCCAAAGCAATCGGCCAGTTGACCCATCACCTCCAATGGAGGGGCAGCCCTGCCCTGTTCATACGCACCCACAGTAGCCCGCGCTATACCCAAACGAACAGCCAATTGCTGCTGCGTGAAGCCGAGCTCCCTGCGAAAGCGCCCCATATTGCGACCAAAAATCAGTTTAATATCCATCGTGAAAAGCAGTTAAATGAGTAAGTAAAATTAAAAATGCTAATATAGATAGAATGACAATATAAATAGCATAAAGAAAAAAATAATCTTAATACCTATATTTGTGTATGAGCTACAAACGACTAAACAGCGATCTTATCGACCTCATCGAACTGCGCAATGAGCTGCACGAAATGGCCTTCAACGACCCGCAATACGATGATTTAGAAGACGAACTCCATGATTTTGAGGACACCTTCAACCGGCGCTATCAGGGATACATCGAACCCATACTTATACGGATACACAAAAAACTAGCGCCCGAAATACCCCATCTCATTCCTACGGCCTATGTTGCGAACCACTACGAATACCTGGCCGAAACCGACACCTTTGAAACCGACGGCACATCGGGCGTAGTGTTGGAAAACGAACAAGGACACATCTTCCGTCTTACCTTTATACCCAACCCCACCCGTTTGTTGCTCACCAACAGCAAAGACATGCAGGTGGTGTGGAGTGAAAACCAACCCGATGATGAAATCAAATAGATTCCTTTTCCTGATTTTGGCCGTTGGTCTGCTCAACAGCTGTGATCCACGCCCCGTTCCGGTTCCTCAACCCGACCCGACCTCGATCGATCTCATCATCGACCACCGATTTGGTGCCCAACGACTGCAATTGGGCGACGTTCAATACAATACCCTCAACAACGCAATAGGGGTCGATGTGCTCGACTACTACCTCGGAAAACCATCGTTTCAAAAACCCGATGGATCTTGGGTCAGCAGTTCCTCCTATTTCTTGGTGAAGGCCCGATCGAATCAACCCGACACCCTGCGAATCACCGATATACCCGTAGGCGCCTACACCCGACTGCGCTTTACGTTGGGTGTTGACTCGGCCGACAACCATGCAGATCCGGCATTATGGCCCAATGAACATGGGCTGAGCCTAATGAATGGGGGGCTGATGCACTGGGGATGGAATGCCGGTTACATCTTCTTTAAGCTTGAAGGACGCTACCGCAATACGGCTTCCCAAAACCGCGGCTACAGCTACCACATCGGCCGCGACGATCTCCTCAGCACGATCAGCTCACCGACTCTCGACATACAACACCAAGAAGGAAAATCTACCGCCGTACGAATCAATATGTCTATCGACCGTTTGTTCAACGAGCCCCACGCACACCTGATTTCCGACTCTTCATTTTTTACCCACAGCACACTCGGCGATGCGGTAGCACCGATTTTGCACGAAAATATGCAGGGAATGTTTGAATTTCCTCAATAAGCCAAGTCAATCCCATACCCTGAAAGTCAATCCCAACACCCCTCCATATGTCTTTCCATAGACTCGTCCTGAACCAAGTCAGCAGCAACTCTGAACCCATAAAGGTGTGGATGCGGATTGTTTTTTCTTTCATCCTGGCAACGGGGGCCTGGTCGTGCCAACCCGACAAACCACCCGTCCCCAAAGAATACCCAGAACCCACCCCTTTTACTTGGGTAAATAGACCTTTTTTTCCGCCACCAATCCTTCCAGCCAACAACCCCCTAAGCCTGCAGGGGGTTGAACTCGGCCGGCACCTATTCTACGAAAAAAAACTCAGTGGCGACAACACCCAATCTTGCGGGAGTTGCCACCGACTCAACTATGCATTCAGCGACTCGCTTCTGCGCTACAGTAAGGGAATCGATGGAATCGAAGGGAACCGAAACAGCATGGCTTTGTTTAACCTCACCTGGCATACACGCTTTTTTTGGGATGGTCGAACCCCAAGTCTTCGTGAACAGGTTCTATTACCGATACAGGACCCCATCGAAATGCACCAAAGTCTGCCCGATGCGGTTAGAAAAATATCGGAAACCCCCAAATACAAAGCACTTTTTGGAGCCGCTTTTCGAAGCGAGGAGGTTACCTCGGATCGTATAGCCCGAGCACTCGAACAATTCCTTCTTACGGTGGTTTCGGGCGACAGCCGTTTCGATCGATTTCGGCAAAACCCGGTGGCGCACCCGCTCTCGGCATCAGAACAAAGGGGACTTGATTTGTTTATGCGCGAATACAGTGCGCCGTCGACCGGTAGACCCAGGGGTGCCGACTGTTTTCATTGCCATGGCGGACACTTATTCCGTGCCGATGCATTCTTTGACAACGGCCTTGATGAGCAACCCGCTTCAGGATTTGAGGTTGTAACGGGCTTGGCCTCCGATCGGGGGAAGTTTAAAGCCACTAGTCTTCGCAATATCGCGCTGACCGCTCCTTACATGCATGATGGGCGTTTTTCAACTTTAGAGGAAGTACTGGATCACTACAGCAATCACTTAAAAAACAGTCCAAATCTCGATCCCAATTTAAGAATTGTGTATCAGTCCGAAGGAGGACTTAACCTATCGAACCAAGATAAGCAGGACATCATTAACTTTTTACATACATTAACCGATTCATCCTTGATCAACAATCCTGCCTTTCAACCGCCCCTGGATTAATGGGAGTAAGAATTTTTGCCGTTGGCACAGCTTTGCTTATTCTTGGCGGCTGCATCCAAGATACAGGAGAATGGCAGCATACAGGAGTAGGGCATCCTGTTGAACGCCTAAAAGAAATACCTGATTTATACCCCCTACCCGACAGTCTTCGGAGGCCTGATTCATTTACATTATCCCAAATGGCACTGGGGCAGAAGTTATTTTTTGACAAAAGACTTTCAGCCAATGGCAGCATTTCCTGCGCCAGTTGCCATAAACCCCGATTTGCCTTCGGGGATTCGATGGCCCTAAGCCTAGGCACAGGTGGCTATTCCACCCAACGCAATACGCCACCCTTATTCAATTTATTCAGACAGAATCGATTTTTTCGGGATGGGGGCGTTGCCCGCCTTTCGGAGGTAGCTCTTTCTTCCATGAATGAGGCACATGAGTTAAACCTACCGATCGACACCCTGGTGAGGCGGCTGCGCAGCATACCAGAATATGCTCAAGATTTTAACAGAGTGTACCAGCGCATGCCCGATCCTTTTACGGTAACGCAAGCGCTCAAGAGCTTTCAGCTTTCGTTGCTCTCTGCATCGAGTCGATACGACCGATTCCGCTACAGAAAGGACAGCACAGCCCTAACGCCGGCGGCATCAAGAGGCATGCAGTTGTTTTTTTCTGAAGCAACTTTTTGCACATCTTGCCACAACGGCCCCGATTTCACCGATGGGCTTTTTCATAGAAACGGAATACCTGAACTCGGACGACCCGATACCGGACGGGCACGCATCAGTATGGATTGGGGTGACTACGCTCGATTTCGCACGCCTTCGCTCCGGAACCTGTCATTCACAGCACCCTATATGCACGATGGGCGATTCAACACCATCATGGAGGTATTAGAACATTACAACCGAGCAGTTCTGAGTAATTACTCCAATAGCCAGCCTACGGATTTACATAACCTGCCTTCGGATTTACATAACCTGCCTTCGGATCTACATAACCTGCCTTCGGATCTACCCCGAACTGGAAGGGTACTCACAACGTCTGAACTTCAGGATCTTACTGCCTTTTTAGAGCATCTAAATGACAGTA
>VGGT01000019.1 GCA_016868485.1 Bacteroidota bacterium | reverse complement strand
ATAGGATAAACCTGCACCCGTTGGACTGGCGGAAAGAATAACTGATCCACCTGCGCAGAAGGTTGTTGCCCCGCCCGCTGTTAAACCGGCCACAGGAGCAATTGAAGTCAGAACCCGAACTGTATCAGAGGTGGGTGCGCAAGAGCTTCCAAGGGCTGTTACCCGAACCACATATAAACCGGGTAGTGATACCGACAAAGAGGACGTGTTGTTGGTCTGTGCAACGCCATCTTTAAACCACTCGTAAGATATTCCACTTACGGTGTTGGCCTGCAACACAATAGTTGCTCCAGAACAGATATATGCGGTATCGCCTTGGGTAAGCTGGGCTTGAACACCTGTTACCGTAACAGATCCATTGGTTAAAGAGGGTAAAAATGCACCGGCTGACCCAGTTATCGATGTGAGCGAATCCGTAAAGGTTACTGAACCAGAACTAACCGCGCGGAATCGTACTTGAAACAAATTTCCAGCAGGGAGATTCGCAGGCGCCACACCACTCCACGACATAATGATTACCCCATTGGTTCCAGAAATCGTGGCACTAGAAATCTGACTGTTCAGACCTATGATGCCTAAGAAATGTAATTGTTGTGGATTATACGTGGCATGAATATCCATATCGTTGATGCCTACCAATACCGAATTCGAAAAATTCACCGTGATGATGTCTCCAGCACATCCAGAAGCATTTGAGATACTCAAAGCAGCTGATTGCACGGATAATGCAATGGCCTGACTGTTAACGCCTGCTTGACATGCCGCCGTTCTAACCACTACTCGATATTGTGCGTTGTTCATCGCTAATGTTGCACCAGTAATGGTCAAAGTTGAAGTTTGCACACCAGAATAGGTTCCCGAATTTGTCAGATTACTCCAGGTTCCCGCATTATTGAACTGCCACTGATAAGATAATGCTCCAGCGCCCGGAAGAGCACTGGCCACTACTGCAATACTGGTGTTGCCACCAGGCTGCAATAAGGTGTTTCCCGTTGGCTGCTGGGTGATGCTTGCCCCATTATTCGTGACTTGACCGGGCAGATAGGCCACGGTTAATGCGGCACCGCCCACTTGAGTGATCGCGCTTGAATTAAAATCCCAAGTGACAGCTGAATTACCCGAAGTGCCTACTACAAATCGCAGATTGAATAAGGTGCCTGATATGGAACTACCCGCTGGGTTGTTCCAGAGTACATTGACTTGACCGGCCGAAGGGGAGGTTGCAGAAAGCGTAGATAAACCTGTTGCTCGGTTAGCGACGTCAACATAAGTCAAGCCCGAGGCAGGATAAATGATTCCAAAATTGATTCCAGCTGCATTACTTACAGCTGTTGACAGTGAAACCGGTAGACTGATTGTGTCGCCCGAACATCCAGCGACAGTTCCCAACACCAAGTCAATGTTACCTACTTGGGTTACCGTTAAGGTGCAATTGCTGGAATAAGAAGGAAATGGACAACCCCCCGAAACGCCAACCCTAAAGATAGCGCCATTGAGTGCAGGAGTAACCGAGTTGAGTTGGAGTGTATTGGTGGAGACCCCCGCAAAAAACCCGGCGTTCGTTAGGTTTGTCCACTGACCGGCTGTAAATTGTTGCCATTGATATGCCTGAACGTTCGTTGCGGTAACTGCTAATGAGCCACTTGCGCCAGATGCTAAAGAAAGTGTGGTTGGAGGTTGGGTTGAAATACTGGCAAAAGTGGCAGGGGCTGTTACACCACCATTGGTGAATAGGACACCCGCTATAACATCTCCATTCACATCGGCTAATTCACATTGTCCGGGCACGGCTACGTTAAACGACACTGCCCTTGGAGGTGCTGCCTGTAGTACAAATCTCAGATTCATTAACAAGCCGCTTCCAGAACCCACGACGGCGGGTGTAAGACTAAACCAAGAAAGAAGAACGCGTGAAGTAGGCACCCCACCAACGCTGGGATTGTTCACGATTAGGTTGCCCGTCAAGGAAGAACTATTGAAATCGACATACCGAAGAGCAGACGAGTCATAATTTATTTCCAACGATACTGCAGATATGTTGGTAAAGTTCGTGACGTTGATGGGCACATTGACCGTATCGCCTGCGCAACCGGGAACCGAACCTAAAGCCACTACTGGTGCCTGTGCATTCAGGGTGCCCATGAAACCCATCGAAAGTATGGTACATAAAACCAGCGCAATTAAATTTTTAGACATAGAAACGAGAATTGAAATTAAATATGAGAAAGAGTATACCGAAAATGAAGACCGCAAATATAGTTAAAAGAAACGAAAAGAGTGGATCAATTGGCTTGGCCAAATTAACCGCCACTAAACTCCAGTCGCCCCAAAGCCAATTCAGGCGCCACCTGCAATAGCGTATCTAAGCGAGAAATCTGAAGCAATCCTGTTACGAATGGAGTGAGTCCTGTGAGGACCAGCTTACCCCCCGAACCCGCACACAATCGGTTGGCCACGAGTAAGGCGCTCAAGCCTGAAGAGTCAATATAAGAAACGGCCGTCAAATCCAACAACATATTCACACAACCCTCGGAATGTAACATCACCAGATCCGATTTAAAACGGGGTGAAACAGAAGAGTCCAAACGCTCTTCCTCCATCTTAATTTCCACAAAAGCATCATATTTATCGACCCGAATTTTCATAGGCTCATTCATTTTTTAGGCTACAGAGCTGGGAAACGCCCAACAGGCGAAAATAGTCAAAATAGCCCATTCAAGCAAATGAATACCCCAATGCGTTCAGGCATTTGATCGTTTGTGCCTGGTTCTCGCCCGTAAAATCCCCATGCTCAGCCCGCATAAAGCGCTGGCCGGTGATGCTTTCGTAGAGTGATATATACCGTTCGCCAATCTCCTGAACCCACTCATCGGACATTTCAGGAACCACTTCGCCGGGTCTCCCTTGAAATCCATGGGCAATCAACCATTGCCGCACAAATTCTTTTGAGAGCTGTTCTTGGGGGATTCCTTGGGCTTGACGCTCTGCGTATCCTGAGGCCACAAAAAAGCGCGATGAATCGGGTGTATGCACCTCGTCCATTAACAGAACGCGCCCATCGACCAAACCAAATTCATACTTAGTGTCCACTAAAATAAGCCCCCTTTCGGCTGCCATGCGCGTTCCGGCCGCGTATAGACTGAGGCTGTATCGCTCCATTTGTTGATAGATCTCCACAGGAACGAGCCCACCCCCTATGATCGCTTCGCGGGATATGTCTTGATCGTGGCCTTCCTTGGCTTTGGTGGTTGGCGTGATGATGGGCTCGGGAAGGGGATCGGAAACCCTTAATCCGTTGGGCAGGGCCACGCCACATAGTTGGCGTTCACCTGCTTCGTATTGACGCCAGGCATGGCCGGATAAATAGCCGCGTACCACCATTTCTACTGGCACCGGCGCTGCTTTCAGCCCGACCGATACCATGGGCGCAGGTGTTTCAACGAGCCAATTGGGCACTATGGAAGCAGTCGACTGCAAGAAATGGGCCGCGATCTGGTTCAGCACTTGACCTTTGTATGGAATGGGACGGGGCAGCACCACATCGAATGCCGAAATTCGGTTGGAGGCCACCATCACAAGGTGCCGATCACCGATATAATAAACGTCGCGCACCTTTCCCCTGTAAAATCCTGTTTGTCCGGGTAGCTGAATGGGGGGCTCGTCCATACTCATATCAAATCGTTAAGGATTAATTATTTGGGGCATTTAGGTATCTGTGCGGTCCAAACCCTGTTCCCGCTCTGCCGCTCGCCTTTGCCGCGCTTCATCATGTCGACCATAAGCCTCAACAATGGTTCGAACCAATGGATGCCTAACGACATCATCGGCACTTAAGTAGACTTGGGCTATACCCTTTACACCCTCCAACAAGTGCAAGGCCTGGGGCAAACCCGACCGTTGCCTGGGGGGCAGGTCAATTTGGGTGAGATCGCCGGTGATGATGAATTTGGCCGATGGGCCCATCCGTGTGAGGAACATCTTGATCTGCATCTCCGTGCAGTTCTGGGCCTCATCGAGGATCACAAATGCTTTATCGAGGGTTCGACCCCGCATAAAGGCCAAGGGGGCCACTTCAATGATTTGTTCTTCCAGGTATTTCTCGAGCCGGTGCGCTGGTATCATATCGCCCAGTGCATCATAGAGCGGCCGCAAGTAGGGATCGATTTTTTCGCGCAAATCGCCGGGCAAAAATCCCAGACTCTCACCGGCCTCAACGGCTGGACGGGTGAGGATGATCTTGCGAACCTCTTTGTCTTTGAGCGCCCGTACGGCCAGCGCGACAGCCGTGTAGGTCTTGCCTGAACCAGCCGGTCCAACAGCGAAGAGGATGTCGTTGCGCGACGACAACTGCACCATGCGCAATTGGTTGGTGGTTCGGGCCCGAACCACCAAGCCATTGGGGCCGTGCAACAACACGGAATCTGAATGGGTCTGTATGCCGGGAATGGGGTCGCTAGACAACAACAATTGGGCGAACTCGCGTTGACTGAGCTCACCCCGGCGCGACAATGCGGCCAGGATGCGTTCAAATTGCTCCTGAAAACGATCGATTTCCTCTTCATCGCCGGCCACCACCAACGCATCCCCACGTGCTGTAATGCGCAATCGCGGAAAGGCAGAACGCAGGCTGTTGAGCCGCAGGTTATCGGTCCCAAAAAAGGACAAGGGCGAAATTTCGCCCAATTGAAAAATATGATCAGTCAACGACCGCGATTATTGATAGTTTTGTGGCGCAGGAAGAATCATCCATGGAGTTTTCATGTATCACCCTCACGACCGACTACGGCAACTCAGATGCCTTTGCATCGGTATTGAATGCGCAATTGAAGTATGTGTTCCCACAGTTGACGATCGCCGAGGTGAGCCACAATATCCGAAAATATGACATACGACAAGCCGCCTATGTTTTGCGTTCTTCGTTTCGCTTTTTCCCGCCCGGGTCGCTTCACCTATTGGATGTTTCTTCGTCGCGTTTTACGGCATCAGACCATCTGTTTTTTGTTTTTGAAGGGCATTATTTTGTGGTTCCCGACAACGGCGTTGCCAGCCTCATTACCCTTGGGGTGCCCAGCATCTTCTACAGGATGCCGGAGGGCGGTAGCGTGAGCGGTAGTTCTTTTAAAATGTTAACTGAGGTTCTGCCTTGTTTAGCGGGGCTTCGTGATGCTTCGGACGTGCAGAAAGGCTTGGGCAAACCCAGCAGCGATGTGTTCATGCATTTAGTGCCTACCCCTTTTGTGCGCGATCATATTCTTCAGGCGCAAGTGGTGCATATAGACAGCTACGAGAACCTCATCACCAATGTTGACCAAGCTTTGTTTAAGCGGTTTTTAGATCCGGGCGATGCATGGCAAATTTTGCTTAAAAAAACCTACAGCGATGCGGAGACGGTGCGCTCCCTGTCGAATAGTGTAGATGAGGTGGAGCCTGGAGCAGTGGCCTGCTATTTCGGCTTCGACAATCTGCTGCATTTGGGTATTCGTTGCGGAAAGGCTGCTTCGCTCTTGGGGATGAAGGTTGATGATGCGTTATTTATTGAAAAATGGAGCCGTTGATCCCCCTGGATTCTCTGAAGCAGGCACTTGGGCAAATGACCCCGTCTGGCTCCGACTCAGACCAGGCTTTTGTGCGCGTAGTGCGCATGAGCTTTCGTATGGACTGCACGGATCGTTTTGTGTTGCTCTTCGAAGAAAATAAAGGGCGCATTGCCGGTCATGAGGGATGCCGCTTTGTTTATTTGTTGCGTTGCGGCGACACATTTTTTACCATCAGTGGATGGGATCGGCCGGAGGACCTCGAAACTTACCGCACCTCTGCGTTGTTTGGGGATGTATGGAAAAAAACCAAGAGTTGGCTTTCAGAGCCAGCGCAAGCCTGGAGCTGCCCTATTACGGCCTGGGCGCTTCATGGAGCGTAGCAGGCTGCGAAAACACGAAATGGAACAAACGCATGTGCCCGCATCAACCGACACCCGCATGAAAATCGCAGTGGTTTGTTACCCGACCTACGGAGGCAGTGGTGTGGTGGCCACAGAATTGGGTGTGGGCCTGGCCCAAAAGGGTCATGAAGTACATTTTGTGAGTTCATCGCAGCCCGCTCGCCTCGATTTATTGAATGAGCGGGTTCATTACCATGAGGTCGCCATGCTGCACTACCCGGTCTTCGAACACAGCCCGTATTTACTGGCTTTGACTGGTAAATTGGTGGATGTGGTGCGGCACGAGGGCATTGAATTGGTGCATGTGCACTACGCCATTCCCCATGCCACCGCAGCCCTTCTGGCGCGCGACATCCTCCAACACGAGGGAATCCGGTTGGCGGTGGTTACCACCCTCCACGGCACCGATGTGACGCTTGTGGGTAAAGACCCAGGCTATGAACCGGTGGTGAGTCACGCTATAAACCTGAGTGATGGGGTGACGGCTGTTTCGGAGTCTCTGCGTCGCGATACCTTGGAGCATTTTCATGTGGAAAAGCCCATACAGGTGATCCCCAATTTCATTGATTTGGAGCGGTTCAAGCAACGAAATCCATGCCGTTTTACCTTAGCCTTGGCGGGTGAAAATCAGAAACGGCTGATTCACATCTCGAATTTTCGCAAGGTGAAAAGGGTGGACTCGGTTATTCGTGTATTTGCTTTGATCAGGGAAAAAATTTCGGCATGCCTGCTCTTGGTGGGCGACGGTCCGGAACGTCCGCGGTGCGAACAATTGTGTCGCGAGCTCGGAATTGCTGCCGATGTCCGCTTTTTGGGCAAGCAGGAGGCCGTTGAGGAGATCCTATCGGCGGGTGACTTATTTCTCCTCCCTTCTGAGACTGAAAGTTTCGGCTTGGCCGCTTTGGAGGCCCTGGCCTGTGGCGTGCCCGTGGTGAGCAGTCGGTCGGGGGGGCTACCCGAAGTGAATGTGGATGGCGTGACGGGCTTCCTGACCGATGCTGATGATGTTCAGGGCATGGCTCAAGCCGCCATGCGCTTGCTTCATGATGATGCACTGCTGCAAGCATTCCGCCTGGCTGCACGGAAGCAGGCGGAACGTTTCGATATCCACCGAATCCTCCCGCTTTATGAGGAAGCCTACCACCGTGCACTTCAAGCGGTGCGTGTACCTTGAATGGGGTGTTTTGGTCTCATGAAATTAATCAAGTATTTTTGAAACTTGCTTTTACCCTGACATGCGCCTTGTTCGTTCCTTTTGGTTGACTGCAGCTCTTCTGTTCTTGATGGTGCATCAGATGGTGCCCCACCACCATGAACAGCATTCGAATGCGGACCATTTTTGTGCTCAGGAAACAACTGAAGCTTGGACGAAGCTCGTGGGTGGACTGTCGCTGGATCTCGGCGTGCATCACCTGGAATGGTATCACACACCGGAAGCGGTGCATTTTGCTGAATCCGTAATTCCTTGTAAGGTAAATCGTAAGGTAAACCGCAACAAGCATGGGGTGGACCTGTGGCTTGGCATGTGGACGGTCGAATACTTGCCGCAATTCCGCTGGGTTCATCCACCGAATCGGCGAATTGGCTTGCCTGAGCCCATCCTTGTTCTTTGCGGTGCTTCAGCCAATTCATGGGCCGGCCGAGCGCCCCCAGTGGCCTGATTGACCGCCCCCTCGGTGGCCTGATTGCCCCCTCCCCAGTGGCCTGATTGCCCGGAGATCGACTCTATTTTTTGGTGAGAAGTCTACGCTTTTCGTGTAGGTGCTTTGAACTTCGGGTTCATGAATCGCCATTTAAGGAGTCCGCTCTGGCTTGAATTGCATCACTCTTTACCCTAATCTCATCTTTATGTTTGATTGGCTCATCAACCAAAGCATGCGCAATAAAATGGCAGTGGCTGCAGGGATTGCAGCTCTGATTGTGTGGGGCCTGTATTCAGCCTGGCAGCTGCCTTTTGATGCTGTTCCCGACATCACCAACAACCATATTCAGGTCATTACCCACAGTCCGGCCTTGGCGCCTCAGGAGGTTGAACGCTACCTGACCATTCCTGTAGAGCAGGCAATGGCCAATTTACCCGGCGTGGAGAACATCCGCAGTTTGTCGCGCTTCGGCCTCAGTGTGGTGACTCTCATTTTTAGGGAGGATGTACCCCACCTCCAAGCGCGGCAATTGGTTTCTGAACAGCTGAACAGCTTGCAACAAGAGGGGGGCACATGGCATGGCAAACCCACCATGATGCCCATGACCACCGGATTGGGTGAAATCTACCAGTATACTTTGGAGGTAGAACCTGGCTTTGAGCCAGCATACGACGTCCGGAAGTTGCGAAGCCTACAAGATTGGCTGGTGAAAAGACGACTCGCAGGGATGGAGGGTGTAGTGGAAGTGAGCAGCTTTGGGGGGGGTGTAAAACAGCATGTGGTTGCCATCGACGACGCTGCGCTGAGGGGCCTCAACCTGACGGTGGGTGAGGTTTGGGAAGCAGTTGTGCGCAATCATGGCAACGCGGGAGGCAGCTACCTCGAACGTGGGTCTGATGCGGTGTACATCAGGGCGGAAGGCCTTGCCACGACACCGAGCGCGTTGGAGCAATCGGTGGTGGCCTATCGCAATGAAAGACCCGTGCTCCTTGGCCAGGTGGCTAGGATTGTGGATGGACAGGCGGTGCGCTTTGGGGCGATGACGCGTGATGGGCGTGGTGAGGCGGTTGGGGGCATTGTGTTGATGCTGAAGGGGTCAAATGCCTATCAAACCTTGGAGACCGTGCACAAGCGAATGGAAGAAGTGCAGACGATGTTGCCGAAAGGTGTTCGGATTGTACCGTATTTGGATCGCTCTGACCTGCTCGGGCGGGTTTTGCGGACGGTGCGCAACAACCTACTCGAAGGCGGACTGATTGTGGTGTTTGTTTTGGTGCTGTTCATGGGCAGCCTTCGTGCCGGATTGGTGGTGGCCTCGGTCATCCCCCTTTCGCTGCTGTTTGCCTTGGGGATGATGCGTGTGCTGGGCATTTCCGCCAATCTCATGAGCTTGGGCGCCATTGATTTTGGCTTGGTCGTGGATGGTGCTGTGATCATTGTTGAACGAATTGTTCATGTGTTTCAGAAGAATGGCAGCGGGGGAGCTATTCCTTCGGCACAAGCCGACACACTCGCTTTGGGTGCTGCACGCAGCATTCGGAAGTCGGCCGCATTCGGTGAAATCATCATCATGTCGGTCTATCTTCCCATTTTGGCTTTAGGCGGCGTTGAGGGCAAAATGTTTCAACCCATGGCCATAACGGTGGGCATGGCATTATTTGGGGCTTTGCTGCTGTCGTTGACCTATGTACCCGTGATGGCCTCCTTTGCTCTGGCATCAAAAAGCAGTGACCGAACGGCTCGGTGGAGTGATTCTCTGATGTCAGGAGCCCGACGCATCTATCGCCCTGCCCTTTTCAGTGCTTTGCGCAACCCCAAAACGACACTGGCCATGTCTTTTGTCGCCCTCTTGTTCGGATTCTGGCTCTTTTCTCGTCTTGGGAGTGTTTTTGTGCCCACCCTGGAGGAGGGTGATTTGGCCATGCAGATGACGGTGCGACCTGGCAGTAATTTGGGCGAGAGCATCCGGGCCAGTACGGTTGCGGAGCGGATTTTGTTGACGCATTTTCCTGAGGTTCGGGGTGTAGTAAGCAAAATCGGTACAGCCGAAATACCAACCGATCCGATGGCTATAGAGGATTCGGATGTGATGATCCTCCTCAAACCGCGGGAGGAGTGGACCAGCGCGAACAGTCGGGAAGAACTGGTGGAGCGCATGAAGGAAAAACTCGAAGAAATTCCGGGTGTTGGATTTGAATTCACCCAGCCCATTCAGTTGCGCTTCAACGAATTGCTCACGGGCGTGAAAAGTGACTTGGCGGTGCGTATATACGGTTCAGAGCTGGGGGTTTTGGCCGCTCTTGGTGAACAAGCGGCGGAATTGTGCAGAAATGTGCCGGGTGCGGGTGATGTGTTGGTTCAGGCCACTGAGGGGCTTCCGCAGCTCATGGTGCGTTGGGACCGCACCCAGCTGTCGTGGCATGGTTTGGATGTCGCCACGGTTAACCGCGAATTGGAGCTGGCTTTTGCTGGTGGTTCGGCAGGCGTGGTTTTTGAGGGCGATGCACGGCATGAAGTGGTGGTACGGCTCAACGATTCGATCCGCCATCAACCTGAGCGCGTATCGGCTTTGATGGTGAAAAATTCAGCGGGGCAACTGATTCCTCTGAGTTCTGTAGGCCGCTTTACGCTCGAACAAGGACCGAGTTTGGTGAGTCGCGACAATACCCAACGCTACCTGAATGTACTGATTAATGTGCGGGGACGTGATTTGGAAGGATTGGTGAACGATATACGGCAGAAAATAGAAGCACAGCTTAAACTTCCAGCCGGCTATTCGGTACAGTTCGAAGGTCAGTACAAACAACTAAACGACGCACGGCGGCGGTTGTCGTGGGCGGTGCCGGTGACCCTCTTATTGATTGCGTTGTTGTTGCGCGTGAGCATGGGCCACTGGCGTTATGCATTCATGATCATGACTGCTGTTCCCCTCAGCGCTCTGGGAGGCATCCTGGCGCTTTATGCCCGCAATCTCCCCTTTAGCATTTCCGCTGCCATTGGTTTTATTGCACTTTTTGGTGTGGCCGTGCTCAACGGTCTTGTTTTGGTGGGACACCTCAACCAACTGCGCGCTGAAGGAAAGGGCAACACAAGCGATATGGATGATCTCACGGACCTGGTGGTTGAAGGATGTTTGGATCGGTTGAGACCCGTTCTCATGACTGCTCTGGTTGCCGCTTTGGGTTTTGTGCCCATGGCATTGAGTACCTCAGCCGGGGCGGAGGTGCAGCAACCCCTGGCCACCGTTGTGGTCGGTGGATTAATCACCTCAACCCTACTGACCCTGTTGGTACTCCCCGCCTTCTATCTTATGTTCGAGCGCAGAAAATCAACCCCCGGCATGGATGCTTCGAAACAGGTTTCTACGGGGCATGCTCCTGTGTTTGTATTGTGTTTGTTCATTTTTGTGTGGGGACTCGTTGTATCCCCTTCTGCCGTGGCGCAACAGTCATCCACCGATCAAGTTGCTGATACGCGACGACCCGATTATGACGTTTGGCGGCAACAAAGAGACCAATGGATCGAACAAGCGGTTCGTGCACACCCCCGGCTTCAAGAAGCCAATTTGGCCATTCAGGAGGCCGAAGCGCGTAGGGCACAGATGTGGTTTCCGGGTAAAACCCAATTCAACTTCGACCATGGGCAAATCAACTATGCGCTGGTAGACAGAAATGTTTCGGTTCTGCAACCGCTTGGTGCTCCGTTTGCCCTTGCTGCCGGCTTGAAGTATGGTCGACTCGAGGTGCAATGGGCAACGGCACGTCGGGAGGAGATTCGCCTTCAATTGACCCATGAGATACGGGATGCCTATAGTGCAGTGGCCTATTTTGGCGAACGTCTCCGTTTATTGGAGCGGCATGCACAGGTGTGGCAGCAAGCCGACCGTGTTGTGCAAATGCGAACGGATATCGGAACCGCCGACCGCTTGTCGGCTCTTTTATCGCAACAGCAGCTCGATGCCCTCAACTGGCAGCTGCCCAGGGCCCGACTGGAGCGCGAACAGGCTGTTCGCACATTGTGCAAGCTGTGTGCCTTAGACAGCGTGTCTGAATCACCTGTTTGGCCGATGGGTGAGATAAGCAAGCCAGGTGCTGCCCGTCCCCACCCCATGAGGAGGATTTGGGCTGCACAACGTGCGCTCGACCTACAGGCCGAAAACGTACAAAAAGCATCGTTTGGACCAGAAATTAGCCTGGGAGCCTTTAGCCAGTCGCTCGAACAGGTGGCCGGTTTCCGTGGTATTATGATGCAATTGAGCTTTCCCCTTGTGCCCTTGCGGGCTGCTTCTTCTGTAGAGGCCGTTCGTTTGATGCGCATGCAAAGCGACCTCAAATTGAGCCGTGAGGAGCTCTACATGGGCCATGAGGAACGTCAGGCCCGACAAGAGTATGGCATGTATGTGGAGCGGGTTCGTAAGCAACTCAGTGAGATTGATCCGCGTTTAAACGAACTACTTGAACAAGCCAATTTTATGCTGGCTCAAGGTCGTTTGACCTACTACGAGTATGCCCAGACCATGGAAAACATTCATCAGTCGCGACTCGACAACCTCTACAACGAATACCAGCTTCATCGTTCTGTTCATCGCTTGGCTGCCCTAACCAATGCCGATTAAAATTCTTGATCAACAACCATCATTATGATTCACAATTTTCTTGTTCCTTTCATTCGCCTACGTACCGAAACTTTTCTACTGTACCTGTTGCTCTCGCTTACTGCTTGCGGCAGACAACAAGATGAAGCAGCAGATCAAGCCAATGACTCAAAAAAAATAGGCAATACACAAGATGGCGCTCAGCCCGCCAACGAAATTTGGCTAACGCCCGAGCAGGAAAGGCTGGCCGATTTATCGACGGATACAGCAGGTCTGAACGCGGTGGGCGATGAACTTGTGCTCAACGGCTTGCTGGAAGTGCCGCCTCAGCACTATGCCCGATTGCATGCACCTATACCCGCCTTTGTGAAAAGTGTACGGGTAAAAGAAGGGGAAAAAGTGAGCCAAGGACAGGTTCTGATGTTGCTCGAGCATCCAGATGCGGTGGAGTTGCAGCGTTCATACCTTGAAAATTCTGCCCGCATCTCCTTCCTCGAAGCCGAGACTGAGCGGCAGGAGATCCTTGCACAAAAGCAGGCAACCGATCGACGCACTTTGGAGCAATCGCGTGCCGATTATCGGTCTAGCCTGGCCCTGAGGGCATCTTTGGTGGCCCAATTGCAGCGACTCCATATCGACCCCACGCGCATTGATGCCAAACAGATTTCGGGAGAATTTCCGGTTAAGTCTCCCTTTTCTGGGTATGTGACCTCTGTGAACGCATTTCCTGGCCAGTTTACGGAACGTACGGGGGAATTGGTCGGGGTTTTAGACTTGAGCCATATGCATGTTGAGCTTGATTTACCCGAGGCGCACCTATCGCAGGTTCAGCCCAAAATGACTTTCACCTTTAGTTTGACCCGAGTGTCCACCCAAGTTTTTGATGCTGAAATCTTCAGCATTGGTCGTGAACTGAACCCAGAACGCAGAACAGTTCGGGTGCACGGTCATATTGAGCGCGAACAGGATCCCGTTTTGCGGCCCGGTATGTCGGTTTTGGCTCGAATACCACTCAAAACAACCAAACGACTGTCGGTGGCATCGGGGGCTATTCTTCAAACGGAATCGGGTTGGGTGGCCTTTCAGAAAGTAGCGGAAGGCCGATACCGAAGAGTCACTTTGAACGGTGCTTTCATGTCGGGGCCATTCGACGTATTGGGTGAAGGCATCGAAGAAGGTTCGGTTTGGGTGACGAAGGGCGCTGGCCGACTAGACGCCCACGCTTCGGCTGAAAGTGAACATGCCGACGCTCATTAATTGATACCTAATCGAATTCTAACGCGTCATCCGTATTTTTGTGTTTTGGCACCTTTTGCTCGAGACCGTTCTGGGCTTGTGCAAGCCCGGTGATCCAACAACCCAGTACGTCAACCCATAAGCCTATGAGCAGCCACCAGGAGGACCAAATGCACAAAGAAGGTCAGTTTTGGCTGGGTGGTCTTAACCGCTATTTGGGTGAGTTCGTGTATGGCGGGATCGACGGAAGCGTCACCACTTTTGCCGTAGTGGCCGGTGCAACGGGTGCCGGATTGAGTTCGCAGGTTATTATCATCCTGGGCTTTGCCAATTTACTGGCCGATGGTTTCGCAATGGGCGTGGGATCCTACCTCAGTCACAAAAGCGAGCAACAGAACTACGAGAAACACAAGCAGATCGAGTATTGGGAGGTCGACAACCTACCCGATAAGGAACGGGATGAAATCCGCGACATCTACCGCAATAAAGGCTTTGAAGGCGAATTGTTGGAGCAAATTGTGGCCACCATCACGGCAGACCGGGACCGCTGGGTGGATGTGATGATGAAGGAGGAGCTCGAGATGAT
>VGGT01000018.1 GCA_016868485.1 Bacteroidota bacterium | reverse complement strand
CACCCGGTATGCCCTGAACCACACCGATGCTCATCGACGCTACGCTGTCGCCCAAATTCGGGCTTACAGTCAGGTTTAAAGTAACCACGCTGTCGCAGCCTGCCGCATTCGTGAGTGTGGCCGTGTATGTTCCCTGTGTGCTGTAGCTCTGACCGTTGAATGTGTAGCTGTTCGGAGCGCAGATCGTCCGGTTGATCGTGCTTGCGCTGGGTGGACACAATAAGTAGATTCCCGAGGAGGTATCGCTGGCCAAACCGGGCGAAGTAAATAACAAACGATAGGTGCCTGTTGAACCACTCAAGATCAGAGCAGCGTATTCTGCCACTCCCAGTACAGTTGTAGCTACCACTATGTCTCCGGAAAGAATGGCACCCGATGGAATCACCCCAGCAAAAACTGAGATGCCAGAGGCAGGCACCCGATTGCCATAAGAATCGCGAAGTGCCACAACCGGCTGGCGTGCAACCACCATGCCCGTACGTGCAGAGTCGGACGGCTCGATGAGCACATCCAGGGAAACCGGCGCACCAGGCAGGAAGTAGATTGCCTTGGTGCCCACTGTACGGTTCGGATTTGGATTGTTCGTGCCCACGATCAACCAGGTCGCTGTGATCGTCTGCAGTCCACTGATGAACGATCGATATTGATATGCGTAGGTCGTTGAACCTGCCGATACCGGAATAATCGTATCTGGAATGAAAATACCAGTGGGGTCAGTTGAGGTTAATCGAACCCTAATGTTGTTGGTCAACACGGACGGGTTGCCCAGTGAATCGATGATGATCCCCATCAACATCACCGAATCGCCCACCACTGCTGTGTCCTGTGCCAAAATGCGGATGCCCTTGGCTGCGCCGGCATTCACTACAATCGTATCCTCAGCCGAGGTGAGTCCGATTGCGGATGCCTGAATCCTATACTCGTCGGCCACCAAGGAAGTAAACCAGAAATCAGCACCCACACTATCCTGTGGTATGACCACCTGCGTTAAAAACTGTCCACCGCTGGAGGCATCATAGAACAAGCCCTGCGCGGGAATGCTCGTGAGTGATACAGTTAGTGGGGATCCTCCCGTAAGATTGTTTAATGCATTCAGACGCGTAACCCTATAAGATGCCCTAACACCACCCGCAACCACATCTGCTGGATTATTCAGTGCTAAGCGAACCGCTGCCACCGGGGTCACGGTCAATACAGATGATGTAGATGTATCCACTACACAACCTGTGTTGCCCGAAACAACCACCCGATAGCGCAAACCGTTCAGCGACAAATTAGCTAATATGGAAAGTGAGGCAGTCGTTACACCACTGTAAACAGTACCATTGCTCAGATTTGTCCAAACTCCTCCGCTGTTCGACTGCCACAGATATGCAGTGGCATTCGAAGCAACCACCGATAGAACTCCCGTGTTCCCCTCGGCCACTGTAAGGGTCGCAGACGGCTGAGCCGTAATCTGAACCGCGGGATAAACCAAGAGGTTCAGCGTCACCACACTGTCACAACTCACTGCGTTGGTCAAGGTATCCAGGTAGGTCCCTGTTGAGGTAAGCGATTGTCCGTTGAAACTGTACGTGTTCGGGGAGCAAATCGTGTGGTTGATTGTAGTTGCGCTCGGTTGCTTCACCGTCAGGTTCAGCGCAACCACCGTATCACATGCGGCCCCAGTTCCCGGTAAAGTATCATAATAGATGCCACTAACAGATAAACTGTTCAAACCGAATGTGTAGGTCGAGGGACTGCAAATTGAGGCCGTAATGAAACGGCCTGCAAGAGTGTCGATTTGTAATTGAAGGGTTACGATGCTGTCACATCCTACAGCGTTAGAAAGTGTGGCCGTAAAGGTTCCTGCCGTGCGTAGAATTTGTCCGTTGAACAAATAGGCGCCACCAAGACAAATCCGAGCTGACACTGTAGAGGCACTCGGCTGCTTAACCCGGAATAATAGGGTGACAATCGTATCACAAACACCAGTATTTAATGGAATCCCTGGTATGGTATCGATGTATGTTCCCGAAATGGAAAGAATATTACCATAAAAATTGTGGGTCAAGGGTGAACAAACTTCGACTGTGTCAAATCTGCGAGTGGGATCCGACACCGTAAGATTTAGGGTAACAATACTATCACACCCTACATAACTACCACCCGAAATAGTATCCACATAGGTACCCGAAATCGTTCGGAATGCACCGTCGAAAAAGTAGCGCCCGCCTAAACAAACAAACTCATTCAATGTATTGAAAGAGGGTCCGAATACATTAAGTGTCAGAAATACGGCCGTATCGCAAATACCAGCCGTATGTCCCGGAACTGTATCCAAATAGTTTCCGCTTGCGGTCAGTATTTGTCCGTAAAAGTTATAGGACGATGGAGCGCATATGGAAACAGTATCGTAGCGCAACGCTGGCAATCCAACATTCAAGTTCAGTACAATCATGCTGTCGCAACCTACAGCGTTAATCAGAGTATCTCGATAGATACCAGTGGAATTGTACACAGTGCCATTCAGATTAAAGGTGTCACCCAAGCAAATGAAGCGGGTTAATGTGCTTGTGGTAGGCTGCCTCACTTTCAATTGTAGCTCAACCACTGTGTCGCATGCACCACTGAGAACTGAGTGAATCGTGTCGTAATACACTCCGTTTTGCGTAAGGGCAATACCACCGAAGGTATAGGTCGATGGAGCGCAGATGGAATCGACAATATAAATTCCTGCCAAAGCATCCACCAACAGACTCATAGTAATGAAACTGTCACATCCCGCAGCATTAATGAGGGTGTCATAGTAGATCCCTGTAGCATTCAGCGAATTTCCTTTGAAATCATAGGAGTCACCGAAACAAATTCGCACATTGTAAGAATATGAAGTAGGGAATGTACGGGTCACAACTAAAGTGAAGGCCGTGTCGCACCTTCCTGAAGTTCCTGTCGCTAATCGATAGTAGATTCCTGGCTGGGTGATGCTCAATCCGCCAAAGTCATACGATAACCCTGAGCATAGATTGATCTCAATCCGCTCGCTCAAAATGGAATCTACAGTCAGATTAAGCGTCACAAAACTATCACAACCCAACATGGTGGGAATGGTATCGAGATAGGTGCCGCCTACATTATAGGTTCTTCCACCCACTATATATGCACCACTCACACAAATGGAGGCATTGATCACCTGCGATGAGGTGTCGCCCACCAATAAAGTGAGTTGAACTACGCTGTCGCATCCTGATACCGAGGTTATTGTATCATAATAAACACCGGCAATACCTAAAGTAATACCATTAAATACTAGGGTCTGAGGACGACAAAGGGTGTCTGAATAAGCGTAAAATGACGGATTGGAAACATTCAAATTCAGTACAATCGTGCTGTCGCAACCATCAGTATTGGATAAATATATTGTGTAAACGCCAGTGGTTGAAAACGACCGACCGCCCACAATAAACGAATTGGGCACACAAATAGATTGATTCAAGGTAATGTTGTTGGAACCCCGCACATGGATATAGGCAGTATCCCTGATAAACCCCGCGAAGGTATAAACCACCATCCAGGTTCCTGCTCCAACGGTCGATGGCACAAATGCACCTATTCTGCCATCAGTAATACCCCATCCGCTCCAAATGCCGCCCAAAGGTGATCCAATCAAGCGGAGGGTATCAGAATTGCTGCACACACTGGTGTCGTTTCCCGCAGATACCTGTGGAGCAGGCTCTACCCGTACCTGCACAAACATTGTGTCTTTACAATCCCCCAATGGGTTGGTCACTATAACCCTGTATGTGGTTGTGGCTGCCGGTGATGCCAGAACGCTCGTATTATTGGTGCTACTTAATCCGGTTGAGGGCGACCAGCTGTATGATGCACCCAAAGGGGCTCTGGTAACCTCCAAAACAACACTACCCCCAAAGTAAATAAAAGTGTCAGGCGTAATGGATGCATAAATTCCAGGAAAAGTATCTACGACTATGGTTTGACCCATTTGAGCACCGCAACCATTGGCCCCGACTGCATGAACACGATATAAGCCTGGCACTCCAATTCTACCAAAATTCAACGCCGAACCAGTTCCGACAAAATCCAGTAATGAATCCGTACCCCGATACAGCTTGTATGTAACACCCGGCTCGCTCGACAATAAACGAAGTTCATTGGGCTGTTCTCCCGCACAGTAAAACCCCCCTCCACTAAAACTCTGTGATTGTGGTGCCGATAAAACTTCCGCCAACGTACTACCATCACCGATCCAACATGATGTACCCGATCGAATGTTGAGTCGCACTTCTTGCCCATTTGTCAAATTTGAGACAACTAAAACCGAATCTGTTCCCGCAAATACTCCGTCGACAAACCACTGGTACTGAGGACTAGGGACAACCGTAGAGAGAGACGCGCCGCTCGCTAAAGATGCACTGTATGTAACCGGCGTACCAAAACATTGATTTCCGGAAGGGCTAGCGGTGACTAAAGGTGAAACCGTGCTAATGGGATCCACCTTTAAGTATTGGGCAATACTATAAACCGGACCCCCGGGAGCGCTTATATTACAGTAATAATAATTGCCACTCATACTACCCACCAGACTCCTCAAAATCAAAGTATCCGACTCTGTACCCGAGGCGATAGAGGTGTCTACAGGCTGAAAAGACTTTCCACCATCTGTGCTCACCAACCACCGATAGGTTTGATAAGCCGGAGCTGATGAACTGGTATCGCGAACCGTAAATTCTTTGGTTTCCAATTCACAGCCCAACAGCTCACGACCATTGTTGACGGGAACAGCCGTCGAAGTGGTGGAATTGTACACCAACCCATTGAACAGATTCAAATCACGGCTGGTAGTTCCACCCCCGGCACTAGTGATAGTTGCTTGAGTAAAGGAGCGATCCCAAATAAGTGGACTGATCCCAATTCCGCCCGGGGCCCGATAGCGGAAGTTTAGACTAAACAAATCACCATCGCAGACACTGACTGCATAAGCCTGTTGCGAGAGAAGTACAATGTTCAGCCGGTTGCCCAAAACTGGATCAACATTGGTGTAAAAGTTAGGCTGCCCCGCTAGTTGAGAACCAGCAAGATCGGCACCTATATATTCGAGTATGGTGGTATCAAAAAAAATACCCATCGAGAAGGCACCAATTCCATTGAATTGAAGGGCTTTAACCGATATCCTTACAATCGAATCGTTCGTTGCCTGAACGACCGGCAGCGACAACTGCGAAACATTCAGGCCCAATCCCGGATCCACCACATTCAACACCAAAGTCACCACACTATCGCAACCCATGTAGTTAACAATCGTGTCTACATAGGTACCCCCCACATTATACAGATTTGATCCCAATATGAAAGAACCGCCTATACATATATTTGGGCTGATAAGGGAACTGCTGGGTGATGCCACAGTCAAACGAAGCTCTACAATACTATCACAACCTGTAAAGAACCGAATGGTATCGCGATAAACCCCGGTAGCAGACAAAATTCTACCCCTGAAATCATAGGTCGAAGGCGTACAAATGGTATCTGTAATAATCGTTGTCGCAGACGATCCAACATTCAAATTAAGGATTACTAAACTATCACATCCTGATGAATTCGATAGGGTGATGTTATAAACGCCTGTGTTGCGAAAAACCTGTGAACCCACAACAAAACTGTCCGGTGCACAAATAGACTGACTAATTACTGAAGTAGTAGGCGGACGAATCGTAATCTCAAGGGTATCTCTGACCAAATTGGCGAAGGTGTAGACCAAACTCCATGTGCCTGGCCCAGCCAAAGCCGGAACAAACATGCCTATGCGACCATCTACTATACCTACCCCACTCCAAATGCCACGGGCACTATCAGAAGGCAATCCCGTTAAATAAAGGGTATCGGGAATCAAGGTGTTCAAACAGGTGCTGAAATCATTACCTGCAAACACAACCGGGATAGGTCTGACTTCTATACGCACATACAAGGTGTCTGTGCAGTTGACCGCGTTGGAAATTACTACACGGTAGGTAGTTGTGGAGTCAGGACTGGCAATAGGCGCTGATACCGTACTGTCCGACAATCCACGGGAAGGGTACCAGTTGTAGGAGCCACCAACGCCTGCACCCGTTGCCACCAATTGAAGTCTCTCGCCCAGATAAACAAAAGTGTCGGGAGAAATAGTGCCATTCACGGAGGCCAGTGTATCGATCCGCACCGAGTCGGGAAATAAAAATTCGCAACCCTCTGGACTTAAAGACTTCACCCGATAAAAACCAGGTTGATTGAAAATTCCGAAGTTTCGGCCTGAACCATTTCCATTCAAAGTATCCCCAATGGGTTGACCCGCGCGATACAGCACATAGCGCACGCCCGCTGCCGTATTAGATAAGCCAATGGGTAGTCCAGGCGCATCTCTTAGACAATAACTACCACCTCCAGTTAGACCTTGAATAGCTGGCAATGCAAAAATCTGCGCCAGTATGTCATTGGATGCCAATACACAAATCGAGTCAGAAGTAATCTGAAGAGCAACCCGATCGCCATTATTCAGGTTAGAACGGGTCAGAACCGAATCTGTGCTAACCGTATCCCCGTTGATAGTCCACAAGTACAACGCCCTCGGAATCTGCCGTTGAGGCTGCCCGCGAAATGTAATGGCTATGCCCGGACACTGAAAACCAGCAGGGTCAGCCGTGAGTGTCATGAGAACCCCTTCAATGCTACTCACATTCACCTTTTGTGCAATGCTTAGAAAAGATCCACCGACACCGGTCACGAGACACTGATAAAGGCCCTCGGTAAACATACTGTCAGCGTCCGAAAACTGAAGATTCGCGGTGTTGGCACCAATCAGGCGAATAGTATCCTGAAGACTTCTAAATGAGCGACCCCCATCCGTACTTTGCATCCATTGAAAAGCAGCGTATCCAGAACCTATAATCGTCAGATTCCCCTCCTCCAATTCGCATAAATTCTGATTGCCATTGTTGGCCGGGAAAGCTGAGGTCACCCTATTCGCATAAACAGAGCCATTACCGAACAGGATCTGATTCACTGGAATTATTCCACCCGGAGTGAATCGGGTTATAGACTCATCCCAAATCAAGCGAGAATAACCCCCAAGTGTGTCCTTATAAATGAAAAACAAATTAATGAGCGTATCCTCGCAGACACTGATTGGATTGGGTTGAGATGCACCCCCTAATGCCAACAGGGATACATCCAAACGATTCCCGTTCACATTGCTAAAAAGAGCTCCTTGAAAACCTTCCAGATGGGTCCCCTCAACATCCAATCCAGCATACCGCAAAACCGTCGTATCGTAGAAAATTCCAAAATTGAAAGAGCCTATTTGATTGAATTGAACTGCCGTTACCGGGACTTTTATGGTATCGGAGTCAATAGCCCGCACAACCGGTAACGATACACTTGCCGTACCGATTGGAAGGACCGTTTCATTCACCTTCAGCTTTAAGTGTACAATACTGTCACAACCTGTTTGGTTGAGCAGGGTAACCTGAAAATTTCCATCCACATTGAAAAACTGTGTACCTATGTAGAACCTGCCTCCAACACAAATGCCCGCATCCAAATAGACAGTGTCCTTTCGACCCACACTCAATTGGGTGAACACAATTGAATCGCAATTCACAGCATTGGTGAGAGTATCGACATAGGTACCCGCAACACGATACACCTTTCTCTGAGCGCCGGTTCCCACAACAAAGCTATCCGTAGGGCAGATTGAAACCACCTGTGTATCACGCTCACTTCGGTTGACCGTCAAATTCAAGACAATGTTGCTGTCGCAACCAAATTGATTGGATAGTCGAATGTTGTAAGTGCCCGACGCACTAAATACGTTCGAACCTACAACCATGGTTTGTGGAGAACAAAGCGTCCTGAACAAGGTGGTATCCCCTACCGGGCGTACATTCACAACCCTCGAATCCAAAAACAATTGTAAATAAGTGTAGGTAAGGGTGTAGGAACCCGGGCGTGCTAAAGCCGGACTAAATTCACCTGTGGTTCCATCCACCACCCCAAATCCACTCCAAATCCCGCCAGCTGGCAGACCACCCAAAAGGAAATTGGGGCTGTTCAAACAAACACTTGTGTCGTTGCCTGCCTGTACATTGGGAACGGGCAGAACGGTTATGTGCACTTGAAGAGTGTCTTTGCAACCAAACGTATTGGAGATTATAACCGTATATGTGGTAGTAGCCGTTGGGCTGGCTACTGGATTGGCAATGTTTGTGGCAGACAAACCTGCGGCTGGGCTCCACTCATAGGAGGTACCTCCCGTGGCCACGAGCGCCATACTCTGCCCCACCACCAGTGTATCGTCGGCCGTAACCGTGCCGCGAACAGCAGGCAGAGTGTCGACGACAGCCGATCCGCTAAAATCAATTGTACAGCCGATTCCGGAAAGAGCCCGTATCTGGTAAGTACCCAAAAGTGCCCTTGGTCCGAAATTGATAGAGGAGCCAGTACCTGTTAGCGTGTCACCAGTTGACACCCCATTTCGCATCAGAATATAACGAACGCCCACTTCTGAGCTCTGTAAAACAATAGATGCAGGGAGCCTGTCCGCGCAGTATGGGTCTACAGGAGCCAAAGTCTGGCTTCCAGGTAATGCAACGATTTGCGCCGAATAATCGACTTCCGCGACGAAACAGGCAGTCGCGGAACTAATCGACAGGCGGATTTCATCGTCTTGAACCAATGTGGCATCTCGGTAAATCGAATCATTGACTCCAGTAGCCACAACAACCCCGTTTTTCTTCCATTCATAAATAGGATTGGGGATGGTGTCTGGAATTGCGCGATTACTACCATTAACCACTCCTTTGAATTCCAAAAGAGTACCCGGACAAAATGACGTTCCTGATGGGGTTGTTTGAAACAGCAATTGCACACCCGTTGTCGGTTTAACCCGAAGAAACTGAGGACGGCTGATTGTACCGATGGAACTTCCCCCTATGGAATCTATAAAACAATAAAAAAGATACCCATTCATGCTCTCAATTGCACCTTGGATACTCAACGAATGAGAAGCAATGTCCGTGATTTCGACACCAGGTATTGTATCGAAAACTGGTGCATAAGTAACCCCCGAGTCGATACTCACCCACCACCGATAACGATATTGAGTGACATTAGGCATATTAACACTGAAAGAGGTACTGGCTAATGCACAAAGGGTGCTTCCAGGTAATGTAACTTCAGGAATCGGATATGGGGATGATATCGGGTAATAACAACCATTGCCCAACACCACATCATTGATTAAATTAAAAGATGCATTTGTGAATTCCGTCTGAATAAAATTCCAGGTAACTGGACTTGCAGCAGAGCCAAAAGTTCCGGAAGCCACGAATCTCAGGGCAAACAGTGCTGAATCAGTGCGGGTAAGCCCAATGCTATCTAAGAAACTCAAATAAACCACACCTGGGATCCCCGAATTAATGAAAAGAGAGGATGCTCTTCCCTGCATTCGGGTGCCGGCCAACAGGGTATCAGCAAACGTCAGAGCTGAGGTGTCATAACGCAACGATATACGAAAACCCCTGACATTACCATTGTCGAATCCACCAGCCAGCACATTGATGGGCACAAGAACCGTGTCACCTGGAGTGCCCCGAAAAGCAGGCAACTCCAGGCGCACAGATTGTGCAGACAACATTGTGCTCCAAAGTAGAGCAAACAAAACAAGCAACCGGTGAAATCCAGAAAGCATTTTCATGATCAACATCCTTTTCAGATACCTATCAGCGAACGATCAGTTTTCTGTATTCCGTAACTACATTTTCGGCTTGGTGAACTTTTAATTCGATGGTGTATACACCCGAAGTGAATCCGGAAGCATCCCAATACACCTCCTTCTTGCCAGATAGCTGTTTGCCATCCACCAATTTACCCACCAACCGACCCATCTGATCGGTCAGCGTCAGTTTAACCTGAGCCTCATCTGAAAGGGTGTAGGTAATAATCGTGCTTCCATTGAACGGATTGGGATAGTTGGAAAGGTTCAGAGCGGTCGGCTTAGCAGATATAGGTTTATGCAAACGCACCGCAATATTTTCTAGATAGACAATGGCGCCATCGGTAAATTGGGTGCCAGACAATACATCGACCTGATAATCTTCGTGAGACAGAGCGTCGGCCGTGGTAATCTCGAGGAATATATCACCCGATTGCAACTGCACCGGAATCGACTGGGTGAACCATGCAATAGCCAATTGATTGCCCTGCTGGCGGAACAAAAGCTCCTCCCCTGTTTTGGCCAACTTCACCTTCGTTACCCGCACATTCGATGAGAGACCCAACATCAACTGCATGGAGCCCAACTCGGCCGTCATGGCGGCAGACAAGCGCAGGGTTCTCATGCCCGAAGTGAGGCTCGGATCTGCAACTGACTCTACAGTCATAGGGCGCGACAACCTTCTTGGCACCAGATAATCACCATCCACGTCACCCGAGCTGAGAGCACGTATGTTCTGGTTGATGTCGCTGTTGTTTACCTGTAGCAATTTCCGCTCTGCCACCCAACTTCTTGCAAAGTTGGCACCCGGCAAGAAGATTGACCGCTGTAGAATCAACAAGGCATCGGATACATTGATCACATTGTTCCCATCGACATCAGCTGCCAACGAATCCAACTCGCCCTGAAGCAATCCCGGAATCACAAGGGAAATAAAGACTCGAAAAGCATCGGAGGAGGTGATACCACCGGGAGCCGTGCCAACGGAATTGACAGAAAGATCGTAGATTCCGTTGTTCAAATTCTGGAACAAATAATCACCATTTCCTCCAACTGCAGTCGAACTTAAGACGCTTAAGTTTTGGTTAAGGTTTATGCTTGCGTTGTTAATCGACTGAGCATTCGCTGAAACGCCGTAGAGTAATCTTCCAGTTACGTTGAATCCTGTCAAGTTAGGATCGACGGTTACCAATACTGAATCGGTTCTGGAACATCCATTTCCTCCTGTAACTGTCAGATAGTACATTGTTGTTACTGTGGGAGAAGCGATTGGATCCAATACATTAGTGGCCGACAATCCGGTTGCCGGGCTCCAAACAAAAGATAGAGGAGAAACCCCACCAGTTATGGATGCATTTAATTGGGAAGAACGACCAGGACCAATCGTCAAGTTGATGCCAGCATCCACGTTCGGTGTCGGGTTTACAATCACAGCTACATTCGCTGAAACCGGACAACCACCAGAGCCGATGGCCGTAACAGTATAAACCGTTGTTGTTGTTGGGCTTGCAACTGGATTTTGAATATTGGAGGCCGAAAGACCAGTGGGAGGAACCCACAGATAGGTCACACCACCACTCGGATCTCCTGTATAGTTGGCATTCAGTTGAACTGAACTGCCATTACAAACAACACGATTGGCACCAGCTGTTACACGTGGCACGTAGACAAGAACAGAGCCCGTACTGGTACATCCTGTAATTGCGTCGGTGACAGTCACCACATAGGTAGTGGTAGCGGTTGGCCGGGCTATCGGTGTTCTAGACATAGGGTTGTCCAATCCCGTTGACGGACTCCACAAATAACTCACACCCGATGTCGGCGTTGTTACTTCCAATTGCGCACCTGTTGTGCTATTACTACAGAAGGTTGCCGTCGCGTTGGCTACGATTACAGTCGGCCTTGGTAGAATAGACACAACCACAGTATCCCTCGACACGCATCCAGTAACCGAAATACCAACTACCACATACTGTGTAGTTATCGCAGGGGTAGCAACAGGATTTGGAAGCGTCACAGAATTCAATCCCGTAGAGGGTGACCAGAAGTAAGTTGATGCGCCCGTAGCGTTGAGCGTAACAGAGCTGCCCTGACAGACTGATATATCAGGGCTGGCTTGAACAATAGGAACAGGTAGCACAATCACCCGAACCGAGTCCGCTTTTGTGCATCCCAGAGAATTACGCACCATAACATAGTAGGTCGTGTTCACCACAGGTGAAACGGTTAACGAGGATGAAGTTCCAACAACGCTTCCACTCAGGGAACCAATTCTCCATTCATAGGGCTGGGAACCAGTGCCGCCGAGTGCGTTGAGGGTTGCCGATGAACCACTACAAATGGTCGTGGTGGGACTTACTGTTGGCGTTGGCAACGGAAGAACGTTGATGAATGTGTGGGCATAAAAGGTACATCCCGCACTATCTATTCTGTAGGTAATAGAAAATGTTCCCACACCTATGGCTCCAAGTGATATCCCAGGATTGAAGAAGTATTGAGACCCCACCAAACTAACTCCAATACCCGAGAATTGTCCTCCAGCGGGGAAGCCTGTCAACAAAGTTAGCGGCGAACCAAAACACAAATCGGGGACTGGATCAATTCTAGACACATTTTGAGATAACACAATTTCTCCATTCACCAATGTGCGGGGCAGGTCTTGCCCGAATCGGGTATGCACAAGCTGACTCAATGTTGTGCTCCATCCTATAGGGCTTGTTGCAATGGCCACGAATTCCAACACCAACAGTGTGTCGCCTGTACTCAGACTGGCCGACTGGCCCGACCAATTGAGCGTGAGGCTATTGGCCGCTGGTACACTGCTGGCCACAGTCGAAATCTGTGTGTTCACCCCCGACAGACCCGTGAAGGTTGCAGCTGCAGACGTGTAATCGAAGTTAAGATACAAGGATGCGACACCATTGAACTGTTCAACAATCAAGGGCACACGAGCAACTCCCGCATTACAAAGCGATGCACGTCCAAGTCGTAGGGTAATGGCCGGCACATTAGGCGTAACCGATAGTATAGCGGTCTGGGATGTGGCTGGTGGCGGGCATCCTCCACTCAGAATTACCCTGAACTGGCTGTTGTGCAAACTATCTATGGAAGCCAAAATGTATAGGCTGTCGTCATTTGCTCCTTGGTATAAACCACTGTTGGTTAAATCTACCCAGTTTACACCGACTCTACGCTGCCATTGATAAGCACTTGCGTTCAATCCAGAGACCGTGAACAATGCGGGTGAACCAGACAAGACTGTCTGACTCACTGGCTGTGTACTAATAGACGGAGCCACTCCCAGTACGGATACTGAACCATTGGCCAAAGTAAGTCTATGTACAAGATTGACTGGGTTAGAGGTGAAAATGCCAGAACTACCCACTTGAGGTATTATCCAATTTAGAGGAGAAACTCCATTCGAAAGAGCTCGGAAACTGATCGTCATCAAGGTATTACTATTCAATACGCTTGGAATGGTAATATTCCGCCTGATTGATAGGGTATCACCTGAAGTATTGATAAACAAGCCAATCAGAGCAGGATTGGGCGTGAAATTCACCACTTCAAGAATCGATGAGTTAAATAGCAATTTGACATCAATTCTGCCTATGTTGTTAAAGTCTTGAACAGTAATAGGTACAAGAACAATTTGACCTGGACAAACAAATTCATTACCTAGTCCAATCTGTACTATAGGCAAATTCGGGAACAACAACAAAGTTGCTTCGGTAGAAGTGTCCTGTTGCGAGCAATCTGTTAGAAGCAAGCGGTAGCGCGTGCTGTTCACAGATGAAACTGTGTTGATACGCAGCGTTGACGTGTTTACTCCCGAGAAAATATTGTTGTTACTCAGATTCAGCCATGTATTTGTTGCCGAAAGTTGCTGCCATTGGAACTGTAGATAGTTCTGATGGCCAACGCTGAAAGTGGTGAAGGAATCCACCCTTACAAACAGCGACTGCGGTTGCTGCGTGATCACACCCGGAAAGCTCACCAACAAATTCAACGAAATAACACTGTCACAATTCACTTGGTTAGTCAAGCGAATGGTGTATATGCCCGTCGAAGAAAACAATAGTCCACCCACCGAATACGTATTAGGGAAACAAATCGTATCACTGATCGTAGTAAAACTGGGCTGATTCACAAACAAACTCAATGTTACGATGCTGTCACACCCACGGCTCGATACAAATGTATGTGTGTAAACCCCTGTGGTTGACAGATTCTGACCTCCGAACACAAATACGCTTGGGGCGCATATAGTGGCGCTAATCGAACTGGAGAGGTTCGATGCCACAATCAGGTTTAAAGTCACCACGCTGTCACAACCAACTGCGTTGCTTAAGGTCGCAGTATAGATTCCGCTCGCAGTGTAGGCCTGTCCATTGAAGGTGTATGTGTTACCTGAACAAATGGTATCGGTCAAATACGAAGCAGAAGGCTGTTTTACAGTAAGGCTTAAAGTGATTACACTGTCACAACCCGCTGCATTGGTGAGCGTCGCTGTGTATGTGCCCGTTGCACTATAGCTCTGTCCGTTGAACGAGTAGCTGTCCGGAGCGCAGATTGATTGGTTGATTATAGTTGTACTCGGCTGATTCACAGTCAGGT
>VGGT01000017.1 GCA_016868485.1 Bacteroidota bacterium | reverse complement strand
GTGGAGCAATCCCAGTTGGAATTATGGAATGGGTGGTTTTTATGGCTGCAGAAGTTATATGCTCTATAATCCTTTTTTGCCTCCTTATTGGGGCATGAATCCTGGATTTTCCATGGGTTGGGGGTCACCTTATGGCTTCAATCGTCCGTGGGGCTATGACCCATGGCTTTATGGTGGTTCAGGCTGGGGGATGTATGATCCCTGGGGATGGAACACGTGGAACAGTCCTTGGTGCAACAATTGGGGGATGAATTCTTATTGGGGTTGGAACAACGGATGGAACAATGGTTGGAATGGTTGGAATCATGGTGGATCCGGCATCTGGGTTTCTGCGACACCCGCACTCAAGCCGTCACCTACCCGAACAAGCCTGCCTGGATCTTCTTTGCCTGGTTTTGTTCAAAGAGGCAAATCAAGGGCTCCTGCGCGTGTACCGAATGCCATGGCGGGCAATGGTTTTTCGGGTCAATTATCGAGGGCAGAAAGTCAGACATTGTCCTCACGCGTTCGTTCGAGCCAATCAACCGTTGCGGCAACCCGTAACGGTTCCGGCCAAACGCGTCGAATGGTGGGCACGCAATCTATGGATCGTGGTGCTTCGGGTGATCGCAATACGATGAGAGCGGGAGTTTCAAGAACACTTCGCTCAACTGATCGCACGAAATCAGCCGATATTCGATACCCATACGCCACTCCTGGTACGGGCCGACCAGAGGATTTTGAGTCAAACCCGTCTCGGTCGGGTTCAGTAGGTTCTTACACCCCACGTTCCTATACGCCTTCTCGCAGCGGTTCATCCAGTACGTACACCCCACCTTCCTATTCACCATCTCGCTCTGGCTCCTCGGGAACAAACACACCACGTTCATATACCCCTTCCCGCTCGGGTTCTAGCGGTTCATCGGGTGCGAATACCCCACGAACTTCTACACCCAGTGCACCGTCACGTACAAACAGCTCGTTCGGATCAAGCACGCCGACCCGGTCGTATTCTGCTCCACGCTCTTCCGGATCGTATTCGCCTTCATCTCCATCAAGAAGCCGTTCCTCGGGATCGAATTCGCCTTCATCTCCATCAAGAAGCAGTTCGTCGGGATCGTATTCGCCTTCATCTCCATCAAGAAGCAGTTCTTCGGGATCGAATTCGCTTTCAACCCCATCAAGAAGCAGTTCTTCGGGATATTCTCGTCCATCCACACCTTCATACAGCGGAACTAGACCAACAACATCTGGTCGTCCACGATGAAGCGCGCTCATTTTTGGCCCCTAGCCTTGGCGGGTTCTGTCCTCTGTTCGAGTGCATCATTCGCTCAGTATGCGCTTGATCTGCTTCAATTGAGTCGGTTTCAGCCGGTGGGCTCTGCCCGGACAACGGCCTTAGGCGGTTCATTCGTGGCTTTGGGTGCTGATTGGGGCGGTGCTTCTTCCAATCCCGCCGGAATCGCAGGTTTTCATTCTTCCGTTTTGGGTTTGTCAGCCTCTATGGGCTCGGTAGGTTCTCAATCTGATTACTTGAACAACCGCACGCGCAGCAGTAGGGGGGATGTGCGGATTCCCGCTCTTGGTATTGTCATTGCAGAAAAACCGCAGGAAAGCGGATCGGGCTGGATGCGTGTGCATTATGGGTTTACTTTAAACCAAACCGCTGTTTATTCGGATCGATGGCAGCTTGATGGATTCAATAACAAGACCAGTTTGGTTCAGTATTTTCAGGAAGAGGCCAATTCAGGTTCTGCTTTTGTAGCCGCACAATTTCCCTTTTCAGCGGCATTAGCCGCCCGCACTGGGCTCATTTATCCTCAACGACCGGGCGATAGCACGTCATATTACTTCTCAATCGTTCCAAGCGGTGGTGTACGGCAGGAAGAAGAAGCACGCAGCAATGGACAAATGTCTGACTATCAATTTACCTTGGCAGGTAATTGGAAGAACATGATCCAATTGGGTGCATCGCTCAGCATACTCAGCGCACGATTTGATCGGTTTTCTTCATTTACTGAATCAGATGAAGCCGATAGCATCTTTGACTTTAAGTCGCTTCGGTATACGCAGAACATCTATTCGGTCGCCGATGGGTTTGAATGGAAACTCGGAGCCATTTTTAAGCCCTCAGATTTCTTTCGGTTGGGGTTTTCTTATGTACCCCCATCGAGACTCACTGTTGAAGAGGATTTTCAAACCGATCTTGAGGCTACGTTCGATTCGGTACCCACCTATGCGTTCGCATCATCACCTGTATTTGCCCCCTTTGTGTATAAATTTCGCAGGCCAGCCCGAACAAGCGTCGGTTTGGCCATGGTTTTTCCTAAAAAAGGCCTTATTACGGCAGGCTATGATTATATGTCTTTTCAACGCATGCGTGTGCGCACCGAAGGCCTCGATGCGGGTACTTCAGAATGGGCGCGCGGGGTGAACAGTGACGTTCGTAATTTGCTGCAGTCCACCAGTACCTTTCGTTTTGGCGCCGAAGGACTGCTCGGTCCGTATGCCTTGCGGATGGGCATGGCCTATACCACTACGCCATTTGTGGCAGAGCTCAATACCGGTGGAGGAAATCGGGCACTACGGGAGGTATCCATGGGGGGTGGTTACCGAAAAGATCCGTTCATTCTGGATGTATGCATTACGAATCGTTCCTGGAATGTGTACCATGAACCGTACAGCTTATCGATACCGGCTCCTAATTTTGGTGCAAGCATTCGGCAGTTCCGCACGGAATTGATATTGAGTCTTGGAATGCGGTTTTAATCGTGCACCGATTCTACTCCGTTTTCATTTGTTCTGCAATTTGCTCGAGCATTTCCAACGCTGTTTCATGCGCATGATGATCCCCCGTTTTTTCTGAGCAACGCAAGGCCTCTTTTGTGCAATGAAGTGCATTGATAAACTGTTTTTGCACTAAATACAACTCCGCCAGTCGTTGCCAGGCAGGCAGATAATCTGGATGTTCTACTAATAGATTGCGCCATATCTCTTCGGCTCGTTGCAGATCGGCTTGTTTCTCCCATTCGAGTCCAAGTGCATACGGTAAGAATGGCTCCTGAGGGTTTTGTCGGATCAGTAATTGAAGTCGCTCCAAACGCTCATTTCTTCTACTTTCATGCATCATTTATCCTTATTTTTGTGCTTAATTTCGTACTTCTTTTTTCAAAAATATGAATATACTGGTCTGTCTGAGCCAGGTGCCCGACACAACAACACGAATTGTATTTGCAGCCGATGGGAAATCACTCGATAAAAACGGCGTTCAGTTCATCATCAATCCCTACGATGAATTGGCACTAACCAAGGCCCTTGAATTGAATGAGTCATTGGGTGGTGGACGTGTAACAGTGGTTCATGTCGGTCGCGCCGACTCAGAGTCTAATCTTCGTAAGGCCATGGCTATAGGCGCTGATCAAGCCATTCGGGTAGACGCGGATGCAACAGACGCGATTCAGGTAGCCCGTGAATTGGCTGCAATCGCATCCAAGGATCGTTATGATCTGATTCTTTGCGGTAGAGAATCTATTGACTACAACGGCGGGATGGTAGGGGGCATGTTAGCTGAATTGCTGGGTTTGCCGCTCGTCAACATCATGACATCCATCAGCAGCAACGGCACAGAAGCTGAGGTTTCGTTCGATGTAGACGGGGGTAGGGCCTATGCACAAGTCGCTCACCCCTTTGTGGCCACCTGTCAAAAAGAACTCACTGAGCCGCGCATCCCCAACATGAGGGGCATAATGATGGCGCGCACCAAACCTTTGGAGGTCGTTGCAGCATCGGTCAACGCAGAACAAACACAAGTATCGCATTACGAGCCGCCTGTGGCCAAATCGGGTTGCAGGTTTGTGGATGCGGGCGATATGGATCAGTTGGTCTCGCTCCTACACGAGCAGTCAAAAGTCATTTAACCATAGAATTAAAACTAAATCACGATAAAAGGATGTCTGTACTTGTTTTCGCTCCTGTTCAGGATGGTATATTAAAAAAGCTGGCATTAGAGGCTGTGTCTTTTGGGGTTCAATTGGCCCATAGCTTGCAGTCAAATTGCAGCGTACTTTGTTCATCTGAAGTTTCTGCTGAGGCCCACCAGCAACTGCAGGAATTAGGAGTCGCGCTATGCCTCAAAGCGGAACATGACTTAATGGATGTTGATTCGGTGGTTCATGATCTCACGCAAGCTGCGTCAAGGGTAGGGGCACAACAACTTGTGATCTCCAATACCTACTTAGGAAAGTCTGTAGCCCCCCGTTTGGCCGTACGTTTGGGAATGCCACTGGCCTCGGGGGTGATTGACGCCCCGAAAAAATCGAATGATGGTTGGGAGGTTCGTCGGTCTGTCTTTTCTAATAAGGGCTATGCTTACCTTCAGATTCATGGTCATTCCTGCGTCATGGCCATTACCCCCAATTCCTTTCCCATCGAAAGCCGCTTGGTTGGTGAATGCAAAACAGAAGCCTTAGCAGTTCCTTCCGACGGGCATCAAAAGAAATTTCAAGTGAATAGGGTCGATCGTGTGGTTGGTAAAATTCCCTTAACAGAGGCTGAGCGCGTGGTTTCGGCCGGACGCGGGTTAAAGGGCCCCGAAAACTGGCATTTGGTAGAATCTTTAGCGGCAAGTCTCGATGCAGCCACTGCTTGTTCAAAGCCAGTCAGTGATATGCACTGGCGTCCGCATGAAGAGCACGTTGGTCAAACGGGCATCACCATTAAACCGGATTTATATATTGCCATTGGCATTTCCGGGGCCATTCAACATTTAGCCGGTGTGAGTTCGAGCAAAGTGATTGTGGCCATCAATACCGACAAAGAAGCTCCATTTTTTAAGGTGGCTGATTATGGTATCGTGGGCGATGCCTTTGATGTACTGCCGCGTCTAACTGCAGCTGTTCAGCGCTTTAAGGCTTCTCACGCCTGATGAAGAAAATTGAATTGGAAATCGTTGCCCTTTCAGACAGCAACACCTCGGCCAACTCCTATGCCCTTATTTTGGGCGAGAAAGGGGGAGGACGTAAACTGCCCATCATCATCGGGGGTTTCGAGGCACAGGCCATCGCCATTGAATTGGAAAACATGAAGCCTGCGCGCCCGCTTACCCATGATTTATTTAAAAATTTTGCCTCTGAATTCGATATAGAGATAGAAGAGGTGGTCATAGCTGATTTGAGGGAGGGTATTTTCTACAGCAGATTGCACTGTCGGCAAGGAAACGAATTCAGACAGATCGACGCCCGAACTTCAGATGCCTTGGCGCTTGCTGTTCGTTTTGGCTGTCCTGTTTATACCTTTTCTCACATACTGGATTCAGGAGGCGTTATATTGGATGCGGATCGCGTGCAAGAACCCTCGGATGCGCATGCAGTCATCAATAATTCAGAGGATTTGATGGCCAAAGCCCCTGAATCGAAGCCTTCCCCTTATCGCAAATTAGGATTCGCAGAGCTTCAGGAACGGCTTCAGCAAGCCGTTGATGGTGAGAACTATGAGGAAGCTGCACTCATTCGAGATGAACTAAAAAAGAGAGGATTCATTTAACCCTTTTTCTTATTTCCTTGCGTTTTTAAGCTTCTTTTCCTTAGGTTTGGGCCATGATGTTGTCTATACTCAATGGTCTGATCGGCCTGGCATCTCTGCTCGCCTTACTCTATTTGTTGTCTGAGAACCGAAGGTGCATATCATGGCGCACCGTATTTCCGGCCCTTGGGCTACAATTGTTGCTCGCTGTTTTGGTCATGAAAGTCGAAGTGGTCGGATATGCGTTTTCTTTGGTCAGTGGTTTCATTGTTCAATTGCTTGGTTTTTCGCGCAAGGGAGCAGAATTCCTGTTTGGGGGCCTGGTAACATCTGTTGATGCATACGGTTTTATATTTGTTTTCCAGGTGTTGCCCACCATCGTTTTCTTTTCGGCCTTTACCAGTCTACTCTATTATTTGGGCGTACTGCAACGCATTGTATTTGTTTTTGCCTGGGTCATGAACCGGCTCCTCAAGATATCTGGAGCCGAGAGTTTGGCCGCTTCGGCGAACATTTTTATGGGTCAAACTGAGGCACCGTTGCTGATTAAGCCCTACCTCAATCGAATGACCCGATCGGAGATTATGGCGTTAATGACCGGCGGAATGGCCACCATTGCCGGGGCTGTCATGGCCGCATACATTGGATTTTTAGGGGGAAGCGACCCCCAGGCTCAGGCGTTGTTTGCGCAACATCTACTCACCGCATCCGTAATGGCCGCTCCAGCAGGAATATTGGCTGCTAAGATGCTTGTGCCAGAAACCGAGGCGTTTTCCGCTGATTTGAGCGTTCCCCGCGAGACCATGGGAGACAATGTACTCGAAGCGGTGGCCACGGGCACCACCGATGGGGTGAAATTAGCGGTTAATGTGGGGGCCATGCTCCTGGTTTTTACCGCACTGATGGCGATGTTCAATTATATACTCCAACACTGGGTGGGCGGGTGGACAGGCCTAAACAGCTGGATCGCCCAAACAAGCGCGGGGCGCTATGATGGCTTGAGTGTGCAATTGGTGTTGGGCATGTTGTTTGCTCCGATCTCTTGGCTCATGGGTGTGCGGGGCGAGGATGTGCTCTTGATGGGGCAGTTGCTTGGAGAAAAGGCCATTCTGAATGAGTTTGTGGCTTTCACAAGCCTCTCCGAACTAAAAGCAGGCGGTGCATTTGCATCAGAGCGAACCATCGTGATGGCATCCTACGCGCTGTGTGGATTCGCTAACGTTGCATCGATTGGCATACAGGTTGGGGGTATCGGCGGATTAATTCCCGAACGAAGGACTTTGTTCTCTCAATTGGGTGTGAAGGCATTAATAGCGGGAACAGCAGCATCTTTGTTGAATGCCACCATTGCCGGTATGTTGCTTGGAATCTAACAGCGTTATCGGCCGAGGGCCTTTCTCACAGTCTGTCCAATATCGGCGGGAGAAGCCACAACGTGCAGGCCACATTCTTCCATGATGCGCATTTTCGCAGCAGCAGTATCTTCGGTGCCACCCACCACTGCTCCAGCATGGCCCATTCTTCGACCAGGGGGGGCCGTTTGACCGGCAATAAATCCAACAACGGGTTTATTCAATTTTGAATCACGAATCCAACGGGCGGCATCTGCCTCCATTTGCCCTCCGATCTCACCAATGAGCACAATCGCTTCCGTCTCCGGATCTGAGGCGAATAACTCAACCGCCTCCCGCGTTGTAGTTCCAATTACAGGGTCTCCACCGATTCCAATGGCCGTAGAAATACCCATTCCGGCTTTTACCACTTGATCCGCTGCCTCGTAGGTCAGTGTACCCGATCGTGAAACAATCCCGACATTCCCCTTTTTGAAAACGAAGCCTGGCATAATGCCCACTTTGGCCTCCTCCGGGGTAATAATGCCCGGACAATTGGGGCCAATCAGACGGCTGTTTCTTGAACGCAAATATTCACGTGCAGCGATCATGTCACGCGTAGGAATACCTTCTGTGATGCATACGATCACTTCTATGCCCGCATCAGCCGCTTCCATAATGGCATCTGCTGCAAAAGCCGGGGGAACAAAAATGATGGAGGTGTTCGCGCCGGTTTTTTCCTTGGCTTCAGAGACCGTGTCGAAAACAGGTAGGCCCAGATGTTGTTGTCCTCCTTTTCCCGGTGTTACACCGCCAACAACGGGACTTCCATAAGCGATCATTTGTTCGGCGTGGAAGGTTCCTTCATTACCTGTAAAACCCTGGACCAAAATTTTCGAGTACTTATGCACCAAAATGCTCATATAGCTATAATTAATTAAATAATAATGTATTATAATATTTTATAAATTGAATGACCATGTTCGAGGTATTCGCTTGCGAAGGTCGTTAAAAAAAATAACTATTCAGCCCGGGGGAACACAAAACTCAGGCGGTATGACCGTTACTCTGCTTGCGAATTTGCTTCAAAAATGCTGTCGCAAATACGAAATCATTCAATTCCTGGCAGTCCGTATCCATAATATGGCCTTTGCTCCCTGTCCACAACATCTTTCCCTGATACAGGAAACAAATGTGGTCCCCGATTTCCATCACCGAATTCATATCGTGGCTGTTTACAATGGTGGTAATGCCCGATTCCAAGGTGATTTCCCGAATCAGCTCATCGATCTTAATAGAAGTTAACGGATCGAGCCCTGAATTGGGTTCGTCGCAGAATAAATATTTGGGTTCAAGAGCGATGGCCCGGGCGATTCCGACCCGCTTGCGCATTCCCCCGCTGAGTTGACTCGTATGAAGCTTGTTGGTGCCCGCTAATCCGACCCGTTCCAAGCAGTGGTTGACGCGTTCCATTTGCTGCCGAGTGGTTAGTTTGCTGAACATTTGAAGTGGGAACAACACATTTTGTTCCACATTCAAGGAGTCGAACAGCGCTGAATTTTGAAAAAGCATGCCGATTTGCTTCCTGATTTCAGTCTTACCCTCCAAATCTAAGTCAAAAAAATCGCTTGTGCCGTAGACGACCTTACCTCCGTCGGGTGAAAATAGGCCGACCAAAATTTTCATCAGGACCGACTTACCGCTGCCACTCGACCCAATGATCATGTTGACCGTACCCGGCTCGAAGCGGGCCGATAAATGGTGCAAAACGGTTTTTTGCTCAAATCGCTTGGTAACGTTCAATAGTTCAATCATCTCACAAGAGCAGTTGAGCCAATACGTAGTCGGCAACAAGTATAGCGACGGAACTGTAGACCACGGCTTGTGTACTGGCCTTCCCCACCTCCAGTGATCCACCCTCCACAAAATAACCTTGATAGGCAGAAATGGATGAAATAAGGAAAGAGAAGGTGATGGCCTTGGTCATCGAGAAAAATAAATTGTAGGTTTGGAAGGAGGATCGGGCCCCTTCTACGAAAAGTTTATAGGGTACTATACCAGTGAGCTCGCCAACGACCATTCCCCCCGCTGTACATAGGCTGATGCTGAGCACGATTAAAAGGGGTATGGTGAGCAGGGCCGCCAAGATTTTTGGGCCAATGAGGTATCCTGGGGCATTGATTCCCATGATCTCCAGGGCATCGATTTGCTCAGTGACCCTCATGGTTCCGATTTCTGAGGCAATGCTGGAGCCAATTTTCCCGGCCAAAACCAATGAGGTAATGGTTGGCCCCAATTCCAGAAGACTACTGTCGCTCACTATTGCACCAATGACGGATTTAGAGATCCAACTGGCAATGAGTTGATAGGCGGTTTGAACCGTGGTGACCGCTCCTGAAAAAACGGCAATGATGGTTACTATTCCAATGGAACCTACGCCAATAGAATACATCTGCCGGATGAGCTCCCGGGTATACAATAATTTATTCTCAGGCTTTTTGAAAAGCCTGCGCAGGAGCAGTAAGTATCGGCCCAGGTGGTAGAAAAAAAACATGATGATTGAACAAGCAAGGCCAAAAATACGGGTTTATCAGCCATATTTGGGGCATGTCTCATAAAAGTATAGCAGTGGTGACCGGCGCCGGAAGAGGCATTGGTCGTGCGGTAGTGCTCCGATTGGCTCAGGGTGGTTGTTCGGTCCTCTTTACCGCCCGAACGAAATCTGAACTTGATTCACTGAAGTCAGAACTCGAATCGCTGTATCCCCATCAACATTTTGCTTGCGCGCCTTTCGATTTGGGCAATCGGAATGATGTTGCACGGTGTGCCGACTGGATCAGAAATGAAGCAGGCGATCGGCTCGATATACTGGTACACAATGCGGGTCTCTTTCTGCCCGGTTCCTTACTCGACGAGCCTGATGATCAATTTCTATCGCTTTTGGAGGTGAATGTTTTATCGGCCTACTACCTCACACGCGGACTAACAACGCTCATCAAAGCCAGTCGCGGTGCACATCTTTTTTTCATGTGTTCGACCGCCTCGATCAAAGCATACCCCGCTGGTGGTGCTTATGCGGTGAGTAAGCATGCGCTCCTTGGTTTATCACGGAGCTTGAGGCAAGAATTGATGCCCTATGGCGTCGGGGTAACCTCTATTTTACCGGGTCCTACCTACACCTCAAGTTGGGCCGACAGTGGGATACCCCAAGATCGGTTCATGCGCGCAGAGGATATTGCCGAACTCATATGGACATCATGGAAGGTAGGCGCCACCTCAGTGGTGGAGGAACTCTTGCTGTGCCCCATATTGGGGGATATTTAGATTTCATATTGTATTTTTATTAATTCTGCCATCCTAATTATTGTTATGGGCATCGGGTGCTTATTTTTGCGCGAGAATGTCTACGACCCAAATCAGTCTTGAACTTCTTCAACTCCGCGCTTTGGTTACCCAGATGGGCGATCAGGTGCGAGAGCAGTTGAATGCCCTTTTGCTTGTTTTGGATTCAGGAGACTCCGAGGCCATCTTGGAAGTTGAATTGGCTGAACGCCAATCCGACGTTTGGCACAACCGCATTGAAGTTCGATGTGAGCAGGTTTTGGCCTTGTTTGCTCCCGTGGCAAGAGACCTAAGAATGGTTTTTGCCATCAATAAGATGGCTTCAGATTTGGAATACGTTTCCGACAGTGCGCAATCGGCCGTTGGCTTTTATCAACGGATCACGACAAAAGGAATGCGTCGTCCCCCGGTCGATGTGCCGCTTAGTGAGATGATGCGGCTCATTTTATCGATGTTCGATCATGTCATGCTGTCTTTTGAAGAAGAGCGCCGGCCAGATGTTGATGAACTGGATTGGATTGAGCAACGGGTGAATCGTTTAAATACGGAAACGGACATCTTGCTGGCTGGGTATCTGCGTGGAGGGGTAAGTGAGCAAGAGGCATTGAATGCACTGATGTGGTTATCGGTTGTTCGTAAGTTGGAAAAAATTGGGGATTTTCTGGTGTCGTTGGGCAGCCGTGTCACGTACTTTATGGGCACATCCGATCCGGTAAACGGCAGCTATTTTTGATTGACATCCATTTTATTTTTGTATTATATTTGGTTTTACAAATCGTTACTTGGATGAAGAAGATTTTTCTATTGTTTATACTTTCCTTGAATGTCTTTTTTGCTTCTGCACAAACCAAGATCTATAAGGGGAACTCGACCAGTTATTCTGATTGTTTGTTTACCGTAAATGCCGAGAAAGTGTACCACGGAAATTCCACCAGCTACTCCGATTGCCGATACACATTTGATGGGGATAAGGTGTATAAGGGTAATTCCACAAGCTATTCCGATTGTTTATTCACCATCAGTGGCAACAAAATCTACCGGGGTAATTCAACTTCCTACTCAGATTGTTTATTCACCATTGGTGATGGTAAGATTTTTAGGGGAAACTCGAGCAGTTATTCGGATTGTTTACTCACTGTGGAGGGTAAGAGAGTTTATCGTGGAAATTCCACCAGCTACTCCGATTGCATCGCAACGGTCGATGGCATCCTGAAGTATTTCTTGGTTGCCGTTTTGGTTGGGCCCTACTAGGGTCGGAAAGTACCTTGATTGGAATATGCCAAAAGCGCCTGTTTCATGGATGCCTGTGCCTTTATCTGAGGCGGGATGCGATGAAGCGGGGAGGGGATGCCTGGCAGGTCCTGTGGTGGCTGCATCGGTCATCTTAGGTGATGGCTTTGATTTGAGCCTCGTGGCGGATTCCAAGCAGTTATCGGCCAAAGCCCGAGAAAAGGCCCGTCGTTACATCGAAGAACATGCGGCCGCTTTTTCTGTTTTCAGTTGTTGCAACGAAGAAATCGACCGCATCAATATTCTACAAGCATCGATGAAGGCCATGCATGGTGCGGTAGAACAGTTGGGTATTATTCCGGCCCGTTTATGGATCGATGGGCATTATTTTGTGCCTCATGAACATATTCCCCATACCTGCGTGGTGGGAGGGGATGCTCAAGTGGCGTGCATCGCAGCGGCCAGTATTTTAGCCAAAACCTACAGGGATGCATTGATGCAGGACTATCATGCCCGTTATCCCCTTTATGGATGGGATGTGAATAAGGGATACCCCACCAGCGGTCACCGAAATTCAATCGTTCGGCATGGGCCATCGCCCCTGCACAGGAGAAGTTTCCGATTCGAAACCGGGTAAGGTCTTTCATTTGGCGCGTGCCTGCGAACGGATCCAGGCCATTTCTCGGTAGACCTGCCGCACATCAAGAGCAGGTGTTCCGAAATACACCTTTCCACCCTCTATGGATTTGGTGATGCCCGACTGACCGAGCACTTCTGCCCCATCTCCTATTCGGATGTCCTTTTGAACACCGACCTGTCCCCACAACTTCACCTCATTTCCGATGATGGTTTTGCCGCCTATACCCACTTGAGCCGCCATCAAACAGTTTTTGCCCATTTCAACACCGTGCCCGATGTGTACCTGCGCATCGAATTTGGTGCCCGCACCAATAATGGTGTCGCCACTTACCCCGCGCGAAACAGTACAACCCGGACCCATTTCAACGTCGTCGTGGATGAGGACGCGTCCGCACGACAACAGCTTATCGTAACCTTCGGGTTTGCGCTTAAAGTAGAAGGCATCCTGACCAATCACCGTATGCGCATGGATGACCACGCGATCGCCAATGCAGGTGCCCGGATAAATCACGACGTGGGGGTAGATCAGGCAGTCGCGTCCGATCACCACTCCGTCGCCAATCACGGCCTGCTCCATGATTTGGGTGCCAGGACCGATTTGAACATCGACGCCCCGATAGTATCGATCGCCTATAATGGGCGTAGGTTGGTGGTATCTCTTTATTAATTTATTGAAGTCATCAAAGGGATGATCGCTGATTAACAAGGACTTATTGTTTCTATCTTCTGGCTCCTGATCCATCAGAATAAAATCTGCTGCCGAGTGAAGGGCCTTCTGGTAGTATTTGTGGAAGTCAACAAAAGTAAGGTCGCCCGGCCTGACTTTATGGATTTCATTAAGCCCCATGATGGGGGCATTGGGTTCGCCGACATAGCGACACCGCAGAAAATGTGCGGCTTGCTCGAGGGTAATCGGATGGGGTAGTTGCATAAGAAAAGAGGTCAATGCAAAAATAGGCTTCAGCGGCGATATCTCGTATTTTTGCCACATGGAACCAACATTAGTACGCACCCCTTTGCACGGTATTCATCTTCAATTAGGCGCGCGCATGATGCCATTTGCTGGTTATGACATGCCATTAAGCTATTCGGGCATCCGAAATGAACACCTCAGTGTACGCAACGCCTGTGGCCTGTTTGATGTGTCGCATATGGGACAATTTATGGTAGAGGGCATCGGAGCCTTGGCTTTTTTGCAGTACATCACCACCAATGATGTGGCGCGTCTAAAAATCGGACAAGCGCAGTACAGTTGCATCCCCCATGAAGAGGGGGGCATAGTCGATGATCTTTTGGTGTACCGAATGGCCGATGAGAAATATATGTTGGTGGTGAATGCTTCTCGGGTTGAAGAGGTTTCTGAGGTCTTGAAACGTCATGCGCGCCCTGATTGTTCCGTTCATGATCGCTCGAAAGACACGGCCCTTTTGGCGCTTCAAGGGCCATTAGCGGTTGATGTGTTGGCGTCATGCACCAGCGAAGCCGTTCGCGAATTGGCTTATTACCATTTCTGCACGGGTACTGTGGCCGGGGTAGAAGGGGTCATCATCTCTGCTACGGGCTACACAGGCGCAGGTGGTTTTGAATTGTATATCCCGGAGTCATCTGCGCAACACGTATGGAATACCCTCATGGAGGCGGGTGCATCTTATGGAATAATGCCTTGTGGATTGGGCGCCCGGGATACTTTGCGATTGGAAAAAGGCTACTGCCTTAATGGGCATGAACTGAGCTATACCAGCGGACCTGTTGAAGCTCGGTTGGACTGGATTGTTCGCTACACTAAGGATTTTATGCACAAGGATTTGCTCCTCAGTAAGAAAAATGGAGGTTGCAGTCGCTATCTAGTGGGTTTTGAGATGATTGATAAGGGAATCCCCCGCCATGATTTTGAGATTTTAGATGCTGCAGGCAACGTCATCGGGCGGGTAACTTCAGGATCGGAATCGCCATCAACAGGAAAGTTGATTGGGTTGGGATTTGTGGATGCCGAGCATCAAAAGGAGGGATGTAGTTTGTGGATCAACATCCGCGGCAGGAATCTCAAGGCCCAAGTGGTGAAATTGCCTTTTGTCTGATGAAGAACCGCACGATTGAGGTTTGTTTGAGTCCACTTCTATCGGGATGCCATGATTTTTCTGGTAAATGTGTCGTGATCATAGATGTACTCAGGGCCAGCTCAGCCATCATTACCGGTCTTTCCCATGGCGTTTCTGCTTTTAGACCGGTTGCAGAGCCTGACGATGCGGTGTATTGGGCTCAAAAAGGATACATTCCCGCAGCAGAACGTGCTGGTCAGGTCGCCGAGGGCTTTAGCCTGGGCAACTCTCCTTTTTCGTACCGTGAGGGTCAATGGGCCGGACAAAAAATAGCGCTCACAACAACGAATGGTACCCGGGCGCTTCTTTTGTCGCTGGCTGCTGAGCGGATCCTTATTGGCGGATTCCTCAATCAAAAGGCGGTAGTTCGGCAGCTTCTTCGGTTTAATGGAGATGTTGTGTTGTTCTGCGCGGGTTGGAAAGGTCAATTGAGCTTGGAAGATACCTTATGTGCCGGCGGATTTTTGGCCTTATTGACCGAACATTTTCAATTGACAGGTGATCCAGCTGTTGTTGCCCTGGACCTACAC
>VGGT01000016.1 GCA_016868485.1 Bacteroidota bacterium | reverse complement strand
ACCTATGCGGCGACAGCACGTACCCTGGGCAAGGCATTCCTGGCGCTGTTCTCAGCGGAATGATTGCCCACAACAAGCTGAAGGGAGACCGCTAAGCCTGTGCCGTTGGCCCGCCGAATGTCATCGGAAGCGCGGGCTGATTCTCATGAACGTCGATCACGCCAAAGGATTGTTCATACCGACCCAAGTTGTCGTGCAGGGCGTGAAGCAAGCGCTTGGCATGATGCGGGGTGAGGATGATCCGCGATTTTACCCGCGCCTTAGGGGCACCTGGCATCATTCGAACAAAATCAACCACAAACTCAGTTTGTGAATGGGTGATAATCGCCAAATTGCTGTACACCCCCTCGGCCATATCCTCGGTCAACTCTATATTGATCTGGTTTTGATCCTGATTTTCCATGTTGTATAAATTATTCTTCTTCAGCCATTAATAGCGCTTTGGAGGCCATGAGTTTTTCATGTTCTTCCACCGTGCTCACCACAATTTTCTCATAGGAACGAAGACCAGTACCTGCAGGAATGAGGTGACCTACAATAACGTTTTCCTTCAATCCTGCAAGGTTATCAACCTTACCCGCAATTGCCGCTTCATTCAGCACTTTAGTCGTTTCTTGGAACGATGCTGCCGAAACAAAACTACGGGTACCCAATGAAGCACGGGTGATCCCCTGAAGCATTGGATGCGAGGTAGCAGGTAGGGCCTTGCTGAATTCCATCAAACGTAGATCACGACGCTTCAACGAGGAATTCTCATCCCGTAAACGTGCCAGCGGCGCAAGCTGACCTACGCGGAATTGTGCAGAGTCGCCCGCATCCATCACGATATACTTATCGTAGATTTCATCATTCACCTCCATAAAATCGATCTTGTCGACCACTTCCTGCTCCAGGAATGTTGTATTGCCCGGATCCACAATCACAACCTTTTGCATCATCTGGCGAACAATTACCTCAAAATGCTTGTCGTTGATCTTCACACCCTGTAGACGGTACACTTCCTGAATGTTGTTTACCAAGTATTCCTGAACTGCACCTGGACCCTTAATGGAAAGGATGTTCGAAGGCGTAATGGCACCATCAGAAAGAGGGTCTCCCGCCTTCACAAAGTCACCGTCTTGTACTAAGATGTGCTTGCTTAGAGGAACGAGGTATTTCTTCAGCTGCCCATCGCGCGATTCCACCTGAATTTCACGATTGCCGCGCTTGACACCGCCAAAGGTGGTGATCCCATCAATTTCCGAAACCACAGCAGGGTTCGATGGATTCCTGGCCTCAAAAAGTTCGGTTACCCGTGGAAGACCTCCGGTAATGTCGCGTGTTTTTGTGGTAGATCTTGGAATTTTGGCCAAAATAACGCCAGGCACAATCGCCTCATTCGCATTCACTACGATGTGTGCGCCAACGGGAAGATTGTAGGTCCTTTGGTTGTCGCCCGATTTGGTGAGCATCCGAATAGCCGGGTTTTTCGATTTGTCTTTGGTTTCGATGATCACCTTCTCTTTGTGACCGGTCTGTTCGTCGGACTCTTCACGGAAGGTGATCCCCTCAATAACATTCTCAAAATCAGCTATACCGGTGAATTCCGATATGATTACAGCATTGTATGGATCCCAGACACAAATCTTATCACCCTTTTTGATCAAATCACCCGCCTTCACAAACAACTCAGCCCCATAAGGCAGAACATTGGTCATGAGTGGCTGTCCACTTTGCGGATCAACAATCCGCATTTCACCCGAACGGGAAACAACAATTTGCCGTGGACCGTTCTCTCCTTTGTGGGTCACCTGACGAACCTCATCAAATTCTAATCGACCATCAAACTTCGCCACCAACTGCGACTCTGAGGCGATGTTACCGGCTACACCACCCACGTGGAAGGTACGCAGGGTAAGCTGTGTACCGGGCTCGCCAATGGACTGGGCGGCAATGACGCCCACCGACTCGCCCATTTGGACCAGACGGTTGGTGGCCAAATTTCGACCATAACACTTTACACATACACCCGTTTTTGCGGCACAAGTGAGCACTGACCTGATTTCAACCGTATCTATCGGCGATGCATCAATCACTGCTGCGATATCCTCTGTTATTTCCACGCCCGCCGGAACTATGAGTTCTTTGGTGATGGGGTGATACAAATCGTTCAAAACAACACGACCTACGATTCGCTCAAGCAGTGATTCAACAACTTCTTCATTGTCCTTTAGTGCGGAAATTTCCAATCCCCTTAGGGTTCCACAATCAACCTCAGATATCACCACATCCTGGGCGACATCATGCAGGCGTCGGGTCAGATATCCAGCATCGGCCGTTTTCAAGGCCGTATCCGCAAGACCTTTTCGCGCTCCGTGGGTAGAGATGAAGTATTCCAATACAGATAGGCCCTCCTTAAAGTTGGAAAGAATTGGATTTTCGATAATCTCCCCCGCTCCACCACTCTTTTGGGGCTTGGCCATAAGACCACGCATACCGCCAAGCTGACGAATCTGCTCTTTCGAACCACGAGCCCCGCTGTCCAACATCATGTAAACCGAATTAAACCCTTGTTTGTCGGAAGAAATCTCCTTCATTAAGGTATCTGTAATTCGGCTGTTGATGCGGGTCCAGATGTCAATGACCTGGTTATAACGTTCATTGTTCGTGATGAAACCCATGTTGTAGCTTTGGGTCACCTCTGTCACTTCCTTGGCCGCCTCATCCAGCAAACGGGTCTTGTTCTCAGGGATCATGACGTCGTTCAGATTAAACGACAACCCGCCCTGAAATGCCATTTTGAACCCGATTGCCTTGATTTCGTCGAGGAACCGAGCAGTTGACGGAATGTCGGTGTATCGAACAATCCGTCCGATCAAATCACGCAGGCTTTTCTTGGTGAGCAGCTCATTAACAAACCCGATTTCCTTCGGTGCTGCTTCTGAAAACATGATTCGACCCACCGTAGTTTCCACCAATTGGGTTTGTAATGTTCCATCTTGTGCATTGCGCACCGGTACACGAACCTTCACCCAAGCATGCAGATCGGCTCTACCCTCATTATAAGCGATGAGCGCCTCTTCGGCTGAGTAAAACACCAATCCCTCTCCATGAACCTTGTGTTCTTTTGTGCTCTTCCGTCCTTTTGTAAGGTAGTATAGGCCCAAAACCATGTCCTGAGATGGAACGGTAATTGGCGAGCCATTGGCTGGATTCAGGATGTTGTGCGACGACAACATCAAAATTTGAGCTTCCAGAACCGCAGCATTACCCAACGGCACGTGCACAGCCATTTGGTCACCATCAAAGTCGGCGTTGAACGCCGTACACACCAATGGATGCAATTGAATGGCTTTCCCCTCCACCATTTTGGGTTGAAATGCCTGAATACCCAAACGGTGCAAGGTTGGCGCACGGTTCAAAAGAACCGGGTGACCCTTCATAACATTCTCCAAAATGTCCCAGACCACCGCTTCCTTACGGTCCACAATTTTGCGGGCCGATTTAACCGTTTTCACAATTCCGCGCTCAATCATCTTGCGGATGATAAAGGGCTTAAACAATTCAGCAGCCATATCTTTGGGAAGACCGCATTCATGCAATTTGAGATTAGGGCCAACGACAATCACCGAACGACCCGAATAATCCACACGTTTTCCCAAGAGGTTTTGACGGAATCGCCCTTGCTTGCCCTTCAGCATATCACTAAGCGACTTCAACGCACGGTTTCCATCGGCCTTAACGGCATTAACCTTTCTACTGTTATCAAAAAGCGAATCGACAGATTCCTGAAGCATCCGCTTTTCATTTCTCAAAATCACGTCCGGAGCCTTGATTTCTATTAATCGCTTCAAGCGGTTGTTGCGAATAATGACGCGACGGTACAGATCATTGAGGTCGGAAGTGGCGAAACGACCACCCTCCAAGGGCACGAGTGGACGCAATTCGGGTGGAATTACGGGCACCATGCGTACAATCATCCATTCCGGACGATTTTCCAAACCTTCCCGATTCGAGCCACGGAAGGCCTCAACAATTTTCAACCGCTTTAAGGCTTCACTCTTTCTCTGCTGAGAGGTTTCGGTAGCTGCCTGATTGCGCAATTGAAAAGACAACTCATCTAAATTGATGCGGCTTAACAAATCTTGCAAGGCCTCAGCACCCATCTTCGCAATAAATTTATTGGGATCCTTCTCGTCCAAATACTGATTTTCGCGCGGCAGGGTATCCAAGATCGCCAAGTATTCATCTTCGGTCAGCAGATCCATAGTGCGAACACCATCCGCTTCTTTGATACCCGACTGGATCACCACATACCGCTCATAATAAATGATCGAATCCAGTTTTTTACCCGCCAAACCCAAGAGATATCCGATTTTATTCGGCAACGACTTGAAATACCAAATGTGCGCGACAGGAACCACGAGTTTAATGTGGCCCATGTTTTCACGACGCACCTTTTTCTCCGTTACCTCAACACCACAACGGTCGCACACGATGTTCTTGTAGCGTATGCGCTTGTATTTGCCACAGTGACATTCGAAATCCTTAACCGGACCGAAAATGCGCTCACAAAACAATCCACCCATCTCAGGCTTATAACTCCTGTAATTGATGGTTTCTGGCTTTGTAACCTCCCCCTTAGAGCGATTCAAAATCGTCTCAGGCGAAGCGAGGCTGATGGTGATTCGGGTGAAATTGCTTTTAATCTTAGGTTCTTTCTGAAATGACATGTGATTCTTTTTATTAGTCTAACTTAACCTCGAGACACAATCCACGCAATTCGTGCAACAAAACGTTGAATGATTCCGGGATGCCCGGTACCGCCAGGTTGTCGCCCTTCACAATCGACTCGTAGGCCTTAGCACGCCCTACAATATCATCCGACTTCACCGTGAGGATCTCTTGCAAGATGTTGGCTGCACCAAAGGCCTCCAACGCCCAAACTTCCATTTCACCAAAACGCTGACCACCAAATTGCGCCTTACCGCCCAGCGGCTGCTGGGTAATGAGCGAATAAGGACCAATAGAACGGGCGTGCATCTTATCGTCGACCATATGGCCCAATTTCAGCATGTAAATAACTCCTACTGTCGTTGGCTGATCGAAATAGCGACCCGTTTGACCGTCGCGCAAGCGTGTGCTGCCGAGCTCCGGGATTCCGGCCTGCAAGGTGAAATCGCGCACCTCTTCATAACTCGCACCATCAAAAATAGGTGTAGCAAATTTTACACCCAATTCTTTTCCTGCCCAAGCCAATACCGACTCATAAATCTGACCCAGATTCATACGAGAAGGTACCCCAAGAGGGTTCAAAACAATGTCTACCGGACTGCCATCTTCCAGGAAGGGCATATCCTCATCGCGAACAATACGGGCTACAATACCTTTGTTACCGTGTCGACCCGCCATTTTATCCCCCACACGCAACTTACGTTTTTGGGCAAGATAAACTTTGGCCAGCTGAAGTATGCCCGAAGGCAATTCATCACCTACCTGAATGGCGAACTTATCCCGTCGTGCTTCACCTTGTAATTCAGATAATCGAATTTGGTGGTTCTTGAGAAGCGTTTTGATGAGCTCATTCTTTGACTTATCGACCAACCATCCATCGGGATTTACTTGGCTAAAGTCCATTTCAGACAATGCTTTTCGGGTGAATTTTGTGCCTTTAGACAGCACCTCTTCACCATACTGATTGGCAACCCCCTGCGACACCTTGCCCTCGGTGAGCACCATGAGTTTATCAATCAACAACTCCCTGAGCTTGCCCGATTCACGGGCTAGATTGGCATCAATCCGCTCATTGGCACCTTTATCCTCGCCCCGCGAATGCTTATCACGCTTCACTCGGGAGAACAACTTCTTGTCGATCACAACCCCTGTCATGCTCGGCGGTACACGAAGAGAAGCGTCTTTTACATCTCCAGCCTTATCGCCAAATATGGCACGAAGTAGTTTTTCCTCGGGAGAGGGGTCACTTTCCCCTTTAGGAGTGATCTTACCGATCAAGATATCACCCTCTTTAACATGAGCACCGATGCGGATCAATCCATTTTCGTCGAGGTGACGTGTGGCATCTTCACTCACATTGGGAATATCCGAAGTCAACTCCTCTTCTCCCCTTTTGGTATCCCGTACCTGCAGCTCAAACTCCTCGATATGTACAGAGGTAAACCAATCCTCCCGAACCACACGTTCGGAGATTACGATGGCATCCTCAAAATTGTAACCTTGCCAAGGCATAAAAGCCACTTTCAAGTTTCTACCCAATGCCAATTCACCCTTCTCCGTGGCATAACCATCCACCAAAACCTGACCCTTTTTGACTTCTTGGCCGGTTACGACGACCGGTTTGTGGTTGATGCAGGTATACTGATTGGTTTTCCTGAATTTCGTTAGGTTGTAGGTTTTGGAATCACCCGAAAAACTGGTGATTCGCTGATCCTCTGTTCGGTTGTATCGTATGATGATTTTTTTGGCATCCACATATTCTACAACCCCATCCGCCTCGGCGGTGAGCATTGAGCGAGAATCGCGCGCCACTTTACCTTCCAAACCCGTACCCACAATCGGCGCTTGCGGACGGAGCAATGGAACCGCTTGGCGCTGCATGTTCGATCCCATCAGGGCACGGTTGGCATCGTCATGCTCCAAGAAAGGAATCAACGAAGCCGCGATACCCACAATCTGATTGGGTGCCACATCCATGTACTGAACAGCACCCGGTTCAACAATTGGAAAATCCCCTTGGAGGCGACATTTAACGAGATCATGACTAAACGCTCCGTCATTCGCTAATGGAGCGTTGGCCTGAGCAATGACACCTTCATCCTCGTCTTCCGCGCTGAGATAAATGACATGGTCGCGATTGACCACGCCCGAATCTACCTTGCGATAAGGAGTTTCGATGAATCCCATATTGTTGATTTTCGCATGTACGCACAGCGAAGAAATCAAACCAATGTTCGGTCCTTCGGGCGTTTCGATGGTACAGAGTCGGCCATAATGCGTGTAGTGAACGTCACGCACCTCAAAGCCAGCACGCTCACGCGACAAGCCGCCTGGTCCAAGGGCCGACAAGCGTCGCTTGTGGGTGATCTCAGCCAGTGGGTTCGTTTGATCCATAAACTGGCTCAGCTGATTGGTCCCGAAAAACGAGTTGATCACTGAACTCAATGTGCGTGCATTGATCAAATCCGTAGGGGTGAAAACCTCGTTGTCGCGGATATTCATGCGTTCACGAATGGTTCGTGACATGCGCGACAAGCCAAGACCAAATTGAGAATAGAGCTGCTCTCCAACCGTACGAACACGGCGATTGCTGAGGTGATCGATGTCATCGACATCCGCTTTCGAATTGGAAAGTTGGATCAAATACTTAACAATCGCAATGATATCTTCCTTGGTAAGGACACGCACGTTCATGCCTGTTTCCATACCCAATTTCCGATTGATTCTAAAACGACCTACTTCACCCAGGTCATATCGCTTGTCGCTGAAAAACAACTTCTCAATGACCTGCCGCGCAGATTCATCATCTGGCGGTTCGGCATTTCTCAGTTGACGGTAAATGTGCTCCAAAGCCTCCTTTTCCGTATTGGAAGTATCTTTCTGTAGGGTATTGTATACAATGGAATAGTCTCCTTGCAGGATTTCTTCACGGTGAAGGATGATCGACTTTACACCTGCATCCACTATTTCATCGATCATATGTTCCTCGAGCTCTATATCCCGCTCAAACAAAACATCATGGCGTGGAATGACCATGTGCTCACCGGTATCCTCATCCCCAAACTCTTCGACCCAAGACTTCAGTACCCGCGCGGCCAAGCGACGGCCAACCACGCGCTTCAATCCTGCCTTTGACACTTTAATCTCATCCGCCAATCCGAAGATGTTCAGGATGTCTTTGTCCGAGTCGAAGCCTATGGCCCGCAACAATGTAGTTACAGGAAACTTCTTCTTTCGGTCTATATAGGCATACATGACATTATTGACATCTGTCGCAAACTCAATCCACGACCCTTTAAACGGGATGATGCGCGCAGAATACAACTTAGAGCCATTGGAATGGATGGTCTGTCCGAAGAATACGCCCGGTGAGCGGTGAAGCTGTGAAACAATGACCCGCTCGGCACCATTGATTACAAAGGTACCCTTGGGGGTCATATAGGGTATTGTTCCCAAATAAACATCCTGAACAATGGTCTCGAAATCTTCGTGGTCTTGGTCGTTGCACGATAACTTGAGTTTCGCTTTCAACGGCACGGCATAGGTTAAACCCCGCTCAATACATTCCTCAATAGAATATCTTGGGGGATCTACGAAATAATCCAAGAACTCAAGTACAAAATTGTTACGGGTGTCCGAAATGGGAAAATTTTCAGCAAAAACCTTGAAAAGCCCCTCATTGGAGCGATTTTCGGCCAAGGTTTCCAACTGGAAAAAGTCGCGAAACGACTTAATTTGAACATCCAAGAAATCGGGGTACTCATGGGGGTGGGCTACGGAAGAGAAGCTAATCCGTCCCTCGTGTGTGATATGTTGTGCCAATGTCTTTACTTTGGTTAAACCTCTGAACTTGAAATGCCGATAGCTGCAACCTAATTACCTTGTTTTAGGCAATTAGGTTGCAGCTACAAAGAAAATGAAGGCGGATCACTTGATCTCTACCTCAGCGCCAACCTCTTCGAGCTTAGCTTTGAGGGCTTCTGCCTCATCTTTCGGGCACTTCTCTTTCAGCGTTTTTGGGGCTGCATCAACCAAATCTTTGGCTTCTTTCAGTCCCAAACCGGTTAGGTCTTTAACCAATTTTACGACATTGAGTTTCTGACCACCTGCACTCTTCAAGATCACGTCGAACTCGGTTTGTGCAGCACCTGAATCAGCAGCATCGGAGCCACCACCACCAGCAACAGGACCAGCGGCAACAGCTACTGCAGCCGCAGCAGGCTCAATGCCATACTCATCTTTCAGGATTTGGGCCAATTCATTGACCTCTTTAACAGTGAGATTTACCAACTGCTCTGCAAATGCTTTCAAATCTGCCATGGGATAATAGGGTTTAAAGGGTTGTAAGTTGTTTTATGAATTTCTCTCTTGAAGGGTTTTCACGATGCCAGCCAATTTTCCACCCGACGACTGAAGGGCAGAAATGACATTTCGGGCAGGTGACTGCAACAATCCTACAAGCTCTCCAATAAGAACCTGCTTGGATTTTACATTTGTCAGTGCGTCAATTTGATCGTCGCCTACGTAAACCGCAGAATCAATAAAGGCGGCCTTAAGAACTGGCTTTTTACTGGTTTTCCTAAATTCTTGAAGGAGCTTCGCAGGGATGTTGCCCGCATCAGCAAACAATACAGAAGTCGGACCTTCCAATGATGGATAAAGGTCCACATATGCATGGCCATCTACTTGCTCCATTGCTTTTTTGAGCAAGGTGTTTTTAACGACTCTGAATTCAACTTTTCGCTGAAAACAAAGACGGCGGAATTTATTGATTGTCTCAACTGTTAGTGCCGAGCTATCAGTCAGATAGAAATAAGAACTGTTGGCGAGTTTACCCGCTAGTTCGTCGATGGTTTGCTTTTTTTCTTCCCGTGTCATGTTCTTAAATTCCGGAAACGGATTTTGGTTCAATGTGAATGCCCGGACTCATCGTGCTGGACATGGAGATGCTCTTAACGTAGGTGCCTTTGGCAGCGGAGGGCTTCAGTTTCAATATCGTTTGAATCAATTCATTGGCATTCTCTTCGAGCTGATTGGGCTTAAAACTCACTTTTCCAATGGCAGCATGTACAATACCCGTTTTGTCGACCTTGAAATCGATTTTTCCTCCCTTAACCTCGGTAACGGCCCGACCAACTTCATCGGTCACAGTGCCTGTTTTGGGATTGGGCATCAATCCTCGTGGACCCAAAACACGACCCAGACGGCCAACTTTTGCCATAATGGAGGGCTGTGTGATGATTACATCCACATCCGTCCAACCACCCTCAATCTTTTGAATCATTTCATCCAAACCGACAAAGTCTGCTCCTGCTTCCTTGGCTTCAGCCTCCTTGTCGGGATTGCACAAAACCAAAACACGGGCTACCTTACCGGTACCATGGGGAAGGGTGACCGTACCGCGAACCATTTGATTCGCCTTACGTGGGTCAACGCCCAAACGCACATCGATATCCACCGAAGCATCAAATTTGGTGTAGGTAATTTCCTTGACCAAAGAGGTCGCCTCAGACAAGCGATAGAATTTACCATCTTCCAGGCGTGCCTGAACCTTTTTCTGATTTTTTGTTAATCTGGCCACTGTTGTGAGTTTTCTTTGTTGTTAGTTATTTTCCCAAGGTGCAACACCTGTAACATTGATGCCCAATGAACGGGCAGAGCCAGCTACCATGCGCATAGCCGATTCCACTTCAAAAGCGTTCATATCCTGCATTTTGTCTTCTGCAATGGCCCGAACCTGTTCCCAACTGACACTACCCACTTTCACGCGATTTGGTTGGGCGGAACCCTTTGCTGCTTTCGAAATCTCCAATAATTGCACGGCAACAGGAGGCGTTTTAACTATAAAATCGAAAGATTTATCCGAATACACCGTGATCACCACCGGAAGCACTTTGCCCGGCTTGTCTTGGGTACGGGCATTGAACTGCTTACAAAACTCCATAATGTTCACACCCTTCGATCCAAGGGCCGGGCCGATCGGTGGTGCGGGGTTGGCCGCTCCACCTTTAATCTGCAACTTAATGAACGCACTAATCTCTTTTGCCATGATTTAATCTATGGTTTAACTGATTTTTTCTACCTGCATAAAATTCAACTCCAAAGGCGTGCGTCTACCGAAAATCTTGACCATCACCTTCAATTTCTTTTTCTCTTCGTTGATCTCTTCAATCACGCCCGTGAATTCATTAAACGGACCATCCATTACCTTAACAGATTCACCAATCGAAAATGAATGCCGCAACAAATCGGCTGAATCGGTAATTTCATCTACTTTACCTAGAATTTTGTTCACTTCAGATTCCCTAAGCGGAGAAGGGTTTTCACCCCCCAGGAATCCTATGATGTTTGGCGTTTGGGTTATAGCCGTCACCAAATCAGGGTTCAGAGAAGCTTCAATCAAAACGTAACCTGGGAAAAAGTTACGTTCTTTCATAACCTTCTTATTATTGCGCATTTGCAATACCTTTTCCGTTGGAATCAAAATTTGAGGAACCAAATGGCTCATACCCAAATGCTGAATCTCGGACTCGAGGTATTCCCGTGCCTTCTTTTCCTTGCCACTAATGGCCCGGACCACATACCAACGCAACTCTGAACTTAACGTCACTTTTCTTATTGAAAAAGGTGATAAAATACACTTAATGCATTCGAGAAACCCAAATCCATTAAATAGATCAGCAGCGAAAAAATCAATGAGGCCACCAACACCAGCACCAGACTCGATTGGAGTTCCTCCCATGTAGGCCACGATACTTTGTGCAGCAGCTCTTCGCGCGACTCTTTTATGTAGGTGATGATTTTTTCCATGGTTTAAACAATCGGGTTTTAATCTATCTGATGCACGGGTGGAGAGACTCGAACTCCCAGCCTATGGTTTTGGAGACCATCGCTCTGCCAATTGAGCTACACCCGTCTGATTGCCTGTTGTCGAAAATATCCGACAACAGGCTCAGGCGGTTTTGGTATTAGATGATTTCGGTAACCTGTCCGGCACCTACAGTGCGTCCACCTTCACGGATGGCAAAACGGAGACCTTTTTCCATCGCGATCGGAGCAATCAACTTCACAGTGATTGAGATGTTGTCGCCAGGCATAACCATCTCTACACCTGCGGGCAACATGATCTCACCGGTAACGTCCGTTGTGCGGAAATAGAACTGCGGACGGTATTTGTTGAAGAATGGCGTATGACGGCCACCTTCTTCTTTTGAAAGTACATACACCTCGGCTTTGAAGTCGGCATGTGGCTTAACTGAACCTGGCTTACAAATAACCATTCCACGACGGATGTCAGTTTTCTCGATACCACGAAGCAGAAGGCCTGTGTTGTCACCAGCCTCACCACGATCCAGAATCTTGCGGAACATTTCTACTCCCGTAACGGTCGACTTCAAGTTCTCAGCACCCATACCGATGATATCGACAGGATCACTTGAATTGATCACACCACGCTCAATACGACCTGTGGCTACTGTGCCGCGACCAGTAATCGAAAACACATCCTCAACCGGCATCAAGAAAGGCAGATCTGTCATACGGGGAGGCATTGGAATGTAACTATCCACTTTGCTCATCAACTCGACAACAGTGTCAACCCACTTGGCTTCTCCGTTTAAGGCACCCAAGGCAGAACCTTGGATCACAGGGATTTCATCGCCTGGGAATTTGTAGAACGACAACAAATCACGAATTTCCATTTCAACCAACTCGAGCAATTCGGCATCGTCGACCATATCGACTTTGTTCATGAACACAACCAAGGCAGGAACTCCTACCTGACGGGCCAAAAGAATGTGCTCACGTGTTTGGGGCATTGGACCGTCTGTAGCAGCAACCACCAAAATGGCGCCGTCCATCTGGGCAGCACCCGTTACCATGTTCTTTACATAGTCGGCGTGGCCTGGACAATCCACGTGTGCATAGTGGCGATTTTCTGTCTGGTACTCCACGTGTGCGGTGTTGATGGTGATGCCACGCTCTTTCTCCTCAGGAGCAGAGTCGATAGAATCGAACGAACGAACCTCAGACCAACCCTTTTCAGCAAGCACTTTAGTGATGGCAGCTGTTAGTGTGGTTTTGCCATGGTCAACGTGACCAATGGTACCGATGTTAACGTGCGGTTTGGAACGATCAAATTTTTCTTTTGCCATGATTTTTTTTTATTTAAGGGTTTAAAGAATGAGGCATGTTGGGTTGGCCGCCCGCTTGCCCGGGTTGAAGTTGAATGGAGCCGTTGAACAGAATTGAACTGTCGACCTCTTCCTTACCAAGGAAGTGCTCTACCCCTGAGCTACAACGGCCAAGTGCTAACGATGAACGTCTTTCATCGCGATTGAAGCACCGGATTGACATCCGAAACTTCAGTTTGAGCGGGAGACGAGGTTCGAACCCGCGACCTACAGCTTGGAAGGCTGTCGCTCTACCAACTGAGCTACTCCCGCAATACCTGAACCCGAGAGTACAGGTGGTGGGGAGAGGAGGATTCGAACCTCCGAAGCTTTCGCAACAGATTTACAGTCTGCCCCATTTGGCCACTCTGGTATCTCCCCGACATAAAACAACACGAGCCTCCTGCCGGAATCGAACCAGCGACCTACTGATTACAAATCAGTTGCTCTACCAGCTGAGCTAAGGAGGCAAATGCTCAAAGAACGCATCCCATTGGGCAAGGCTGTGAACCTCCCCGAAAAGGGAGGGCAAATTTAAGAAAAAGAAATGAAAAAAGAAAGAGCGTAAAAAAGAAAAAATTAGGGCTTCAATTTCTCCAGCTGACGGCGCACAGATTCAGCGCAATGATCGGTCGCTTCTTCAAAACTCTTGGACTGATCGGAGGCAAATAAGATATGGCCGGGGAGATGCACTTTCAACTCAACCAACTTATTGGCCGCATCGGCAGCGGCCCCAATTCTCAAAAACACCTCTGCGTTCTGTAGATCTTGATTGAATGTTTTGAGCTTCTCGATTTTCTGGCGTATGAATTGAAGTAATTTTTTGTCGGCATCGAAGTGAATCGACTGAATGTTGATTTGCATAACGATTTGAGTTAGTTTTTTCCTGAGTGTGGATGCGCGGCTCGGTAAACCTCCTTGAGTTTTTCGATAGACCGGTGGGTATAGACTTGGGTGGCGGCCAGACTCGTATGACCAAGCAGTTCCTTTACGTCTTGCAGGCCAGCACCTTGATCGAGCAAATGTGTTGCGTACGTATGACGCAGGACATGCGGGCTGCGTCTCGGCAGTCCTTCGATCTGACCAAGCAGCTTACGAATACATCTATATAAATAAGATTCAGAAAGGGGCATACCGCGATCTTGAACGAAGAGTGCCCCCACTTCAGTATCCTCCAATCTGATTTTTCTTTGCTTTAAATACTCCGCCAATTCATGACACAGCGATTCGGGCATGGGAATAATCCGAACCCTGTTTCGTTTACCAAGCACACGGACCTGCCGGGTAGCGAGGTCAACATCGTTGGTTTGTAGGTTAATGAGTTCCGATCGCCGCATGCCCGTACCATATAATAAGGACAGCAAGAGGTAGTCGCGCAACAAACCAAATGAGGACTGGGCCTTCTCCACGCCAAAATCAAACAGTCTTTGCAGCTCGGGCAACGACACTACAGGCGGTAAGGGACGTGTAGTTTTAGGCCTTGTGATCCTAGATGCTGGATTGTCTGCGCGCCATGAGCGACGACGCAAGAAAGCGAAGTATGATTTTAACGTTGAAATTCTTCGGTTAACACTCGAGGCCGTTTGTTGCGACTGGAGGAGTGAAACCACCCAAGCGCGCAATTCGGGATAGCTCGCGTCTGAAAGTGGCGATTGGCTGCCGAGTTTTTCCGAACGAAATGACTGAACAAGATTGAGATCCGTAGTGTAGGCTCTTAACGTGTGAACCGAACACCGCTTGTCTAACTTTTGATATCTCAGAAATTCCTGAACCCAATCCATGTACAAATCCGATAACGGTATCTGCGAATATAGGGGTTTTGAAAACAACAAATGCCCCATGCGTATTGGGGCTAACTCCGAATCTAGATTAAGCCGTTCTGAATCATCTGCTGCTTGTAAACGGCACGCAGACGTTGCTGACGAAGCTCAATGGATGGCTTTTCGAAGGCCTGACGTGCGCGTAATTCGCGCATCATTCCCATTTTCTCAAACTTCTTTTTGAACCGTTTGAGGGCCTTGTCGACCGTCTCATTGTCTTTAATGTCAATTTTAATCATGAAGAATTTTTCTTAAGAGGCGCAAAGGTACGCAAAATAATCAGGACTTCAAAATTTGACGAGCAATTACTAATTTCTGAATTTCACTGGTGCCTTCACCTATTGTACACAATTTAGAGTCGCGATAGAACTTCTCTACGGGGAAATCCTTGGTGTAGCCATACCCTCCAAAAATTTGAATGGCCTCTGTGGATGCCCGAACGGCCACCTCGGACGCATAATACTTGGCCATAGCCGACTCTCGGGTCATCGGCTTGTGTTCATTTTTGAGCCAGGCAGCCTGAAGGGTCAGGAGCTCAGCGGCTTCCAATTCGGTGGCCATATCGGCTAACTTGAATGCTATGCCCTGG
>VGGT01000015.1 GCA_016868485.1 Bacteroidota bacterium | reverse complement strand
ATGCACCACACCGGCGGATGCGGGCGTGTTGAGCGGCACCCAGTCGATTTGCGTTGCGGGCACGAGCACCTTCAGTTCGACGGTAGCGGGGGGCAGCTGGAGCAGCAGCAATACGGCTGTGGCCACTGTGAATGCCACGACGGGTGTGGTGACAGCGGTATCGGCGGGCACGGCGACGATGACCTATACGGTTACGGGCACGGGCGGATGTCCGGATGGCACGGCCACGAGAACAGTAACGGTAAACCAACCGAGCGCATCAACCATCAGCCAGACGATTTGCGCACCGAATACTTATTCGTTCAACGGGCAGAGCTACAGCACATCAGGTACTTATACGGCTACGCTTACTAATGCAGTAGGTTGCGATAGCGTAGCAACATTGATTTTGACGGTGCTCAATCTTCAAATAACGACCCAGCCTGTTTCCAGTCTTTCATTAAATTCTGGCGCTACAGGAAGTTTGAGTGTAGTGGCTCAAGGTGCCACCACATATCAGTGGCAGGTTAGTATTGGTGGAGGTGCCTGGACCAACCTCAATAATGATGTTAATTACAATGGTGTAACAACTGCGACACTTGGAATTACTGCTGTGATCACAATGAATGGAAACCAGTACCGTGTATTGGTTTCAAATTCTACTTGTCCAACTTTAACTTCTTCTGTTAGTACAATTACTGTTTCAACACCTGTACCAACGGTTGTATTAGGTCAAGTTTCATCATGCCCGGGTTCGGTAGTTACCGTGCCCATCAACGTGCAAAATTTCCTAAACATAGGAGCGGTTTCATTGGATATGTTTTACGATTCAACGGCACTTACTTTCACTGGATTTAATAGTTCTGCTTTAACGGGCAATCTTATCGTTAATAATCCGGGACCAGCTGGTAGTCCGTTTGGCCGCGTATTAATCTCTTGGTTTAATTTGACAGCGTCTAACCTGGGAAATGGTCTGATGATGAACTTAACCTTTAATGTTAATAAATCTTCAGCTATTACTTGGAATTTGGCTGATGCTGGTCAATGTGAGCTCGGGGATGGCAATGGAGATGTAATCTCAAATGCTATTTTTACCAACGGATCTGTAACTGCATTAGGTGCTCAGATTACGACCCAACCAGCACCTTCCTTATCCCTGAATGTTGGAGCAGCGGGCGGCTTTTCAGTACAGGCAATTGGTGCAACCAGCTATCAATGGCAAGTTAGCATTGGGGGTGGTACTTGGTTTAACCTTGTTGATGGGTCTGTATACAGCGGGGTTACAACGTCATCTTTAGGTTTTGTAGCCTCTAGTGCATTAAACGGGAATCAATACAGGGTAATTGTATCAGGTGCTGCATGTGCTGATGTCATTTCATCTGCTGGTACATTAACGGTGACTATTCCGGCTGTTTTGGCTTCTGTCACCACAGCGCCTGTTTCAGGTATATCATCTACAAGTGCTACCTCAGGTGGAAATGTTTCTTCCGATGGTGGAGCTTCTGTTACGGCTCGTGGGGTTGCTTATGGTACAGGTTTGAATCCAACAACAGCAGGCTCATCTACATCCAATGGTTCGGGTATAGGCAGTTTCACCAGTATACTTAATGGGTTGTCTCCTTCAACAAATTATTATGTTCGTGCGTATGCTGTAAATAGTGTTGGTACAGCTTATGGCAATCAAATTAACTTTACTACCCTTGATCCACCCATAGAGTTACCTACAGTTTCTACTGCACCAATTTCGGGCGTAACTCACAACACGGCCATTACTGGGGGCAATGTTAGTGCTAATGGTGGGGCAATGGTTACAGCTAGAGGTGTGGTCTATGGCACAAATCAAAATCCTAGTATCTCAGGTTTGTTTACATTAGATGGATCAGGAAATGGGTTGTTCATAAGTTCACTATCTGGCTTGGCTCCTTCAACTTCCTATTTTGTTCGGGCTTATGCTACAAATAGCGCTGGAACTGCTTATGGTAATGAATTGAGTTTCTCCACTTTAGCTCCACCGGCTGTTTTGGCTAGTGTAACAACTGCTGGTATAACTTCGATTACTTCAAACGGTGCCACAACAGGGGGTAATGTAATTTCTGATGGTGGGGCTGCGGTCACTGCACGAGGCGTAGCCTATGGTACAGGAGTTAATCCTCTTGTTTCGGGACCATCAACAAACAATGGTAGCGGTACCGGAGTGTTTACAAGTACCCTTTCAGGTTTGACGCCAGTTACAGTGTACTACGTGCGTGCTTATGCAACAAATAGTGTAGGAACTGCTTATGGAAGTGAATTAAACTTCACTACTTTATCACAATTATTGCCATCAGTGGGTTTGGGAACAGTTTCGGGCTGCATAGGGGATACACTTGTGGTACCAGTCACTATGCTCAATGCGAATTCAATCGGTGCCATTACGCTTGGTTTGACATACAACGCGACTAGTTTTGAGTTCATTGGCGCTTCTGGTCTTCACCCATCTATTGCATCATCCGCTATTATCAATTCTCCCGCTCCTGGTGGTGCTGTATTTGTGAGTTGGTACGACTTGGTACCAGCAAACGTTAATGGCTTGTTGATGAATTTGAAGTTTCGGGCATTGAGCTCAGGTGTTTCTTCTGCCTTAACTTGGGATGTTAACTTTAATGAGCTTGCCGATTCGACAGCTTCGCCTATTAGTGGAGTATCATATACCAATGGTGCTATTTCCGTTGGTGCAGCGCCTTCTGTAGCTTTAGGCAGTGCAACGGGTTGTGTAGGAAGTATCCTTGGAATACCGGTGTCTTTGAATAGCGCATGTGGGGTAGGAGCCATTTCACTGACCATTCCCTATGATGTCTCTAAATTATCCTTTGCAGGCTATGTTGGAGTGAGTTCGCTAATCAATGATTCAAACTTGACAGTGAACGCTAGCCAATCTGCTGTTGCTATTAGTTGGTTTGGCTACCCCGCGATTCTTCCAGCCGGTAACTTACTCACACTGAACTTTAATCTATTATCGGGTGGGACGACCAGTCTTTCCGTGCAAACTCCCATCAGTGAAATAGCCAACGGAAGTGGAGTAGCTTATCCAAGTGTGGCTTATCAAAGTGGTTCTATTACTGCACAAGGTGTAACCATTGGTGCTGTACAAGGGAATTTGAACGTTTATGTGGGTGGATCGACTACGCTCTCAGCATCTGTTCAAGGCGCTCAATCTCAACAATGGCAGTTGAGTATAGATGGCGGACAAGCCTGGTCGAACGTTATGAACTCAGGCGCCTATTCAGGTGCAACAACAAATCAACTAAGAATATCTGGGGTATTGGCTTCATTTGCTAATCATCAATACCGTTTGCAGGCCACGGGTAACGGAGGTTGTCAGTCTGTTTCTTCAGCGGTTGCTCTATCTGTACTTATTCCTAACCTATCTGCATCTTCGGTTCAAGGTTGTTCAGGCGACACAGTCCAGGTTTCAGTTTCTCTCACTAATGCCCCTAATCTTGGTGCAATTTCTTTGGCCTTGAATTATGACGCACAATCTGTACAATTTATCGGTTTTAATAATGTCAATAGTCAAATTTCGTCTAATGTCATTATCAATGCTCCAGCCCCTGGTGGCACCATCATTGTAAGTTGGTATAATTTGACCGCAGCCAACATCAATGGTTCATTAGCGAATTTCCGATTTAGAATGCTCAATGCCACTGGATCTTCTTTAGATTGGGATCAATCGATTGTGGAGCTTGCTGATATTGAGGGTGTTGTTGTTGGTGCGATTAATTATTCCAATGGTGGAGTGACGCCCCGAGCAACTCCTTCTTTTATTGGTTCGGGTATTGCAGGAAATACGTCTTTACCTATTGGTTCATCAACTGTATTGACTGCACAAACGAATGCTCCTGCTAGTACTTATCAGTGGCAGTTAAATACAGGTAGTGGATGGGTTAATCTTTCAAATGATGCGACTTACTCGGGTGTTGCAACATCATCTTTGACTATCTCTAACATACCGACTTCCTTCAATGGATACTCATACCGTTATATAGCCTCGATTACTGGAGGCTGTTTTGCAACAAGCGGATCGGCGACCTTAATTGTTAATGTTCCACCACCTGCTTTATCTTTTGCGCCTTCTATTGGTTGCGTTGGTGATACAATCTCGGTTGGTGTGAATTTAGCGTACGGCTTTAATTTAGGTGCCATTACGCTTGGAATCAACTATGATGCGGCTCAATTCGAGTATGTAGGTTCTTCAAATGTTAATGCATCAGTTGCACCTAATTTCTTGATTAATGCTCCAGCTCCAGGTGGTGCGGTTTTGGTGAGTTGGTATGATGTAAATTCTGTGACTGTAAATGGACTGCTATTCAACATGCGGTTCAGGGTCTTGTCATCTGGAGTGAGTGCTCCACTAAATTGGGATGTTGCTTTTAGTGAATTGGCTGACTCTGCTGCCGTTGTAATTAGTGGCGTCACGTACACGAACTCTTCATTAGCATCACATTCTGCTCCAATTGTGGCCGTAGGTTCGGCATCGGGTTGTGTAGGAAGCGTTGTATCTGTGCCTGTAAATTTGACTAGCGCTTGCCCAGTGGGCGCCATCTCTTTGGCGATCCCGTACAACGCATCGCTTTTGAATTTCACTGGTTATTCAGGGGCTAGTTCAGTTGTTAATGATTCCAACCTAACAGTCAACGCTTCAAATGGATCTATATTCATTAGTTGGTTTGGGTATCCTGCGGCTCTTCCATCAGGGGCACTTTTGAATATGAACTTTGAATTGCTCAATTCAGGGACATCCGCCATTTCAGTAAATTCATCGGGTAGTGAAATTGCCAATGGTATGGGTGTGGCTTATGCAGGTGTTTCATATACCTCAGGTTCTGTTGTGGCAACGGGCCCTGTTGCCGGTATCATCACGGGCAACACCCAAGTTTTTGTTGGAGGTACAACACGCTTTACTTCTGTCCTGCAGGGAGCAGTTTCGCAACAGTGGCAGTTGAGTACAGATGGAGGCACTAGTTGGTCGAATGTATCGAATGGTGGAAATTACACTGGATCTACAACCAATCAGTTAACCATTAGTGGTATCGTTTCTTCACTCGACGATTATCGTTATCGTTTGCTGGTTACAGGCGCAGGTGGTTGCCAAACCATCTCTTCCCCAGTAATACTCAATGTTTTGATCCCGAATTTGAGCATTAGCTCGGGTTCCGGATGTTCAGGTGATACTGTTCAGGTAGCTGTCTCACTCAGCGATGCGCCGAACTTAGGTGCTATTTCATTGGCATTGAATTATAATGCTTCGGCTGTACAATTCATTGGTTTCAATAGTGTTAATAGTCAAATTGCTTCAAACACTATTATCAACGCACCTGCTCCTGGTGGAGTTGTATATGTAAGTTGGTATAATCTGATTCCAGCCAGCATAAATGGCTCGGTGGTTAATTTCCGTTTCCGTATGCTAACTGGTGCGGGATCGGATTTGAATTGGGATCAATCAGTAGTTGAACTCGCTGATATAGAAGGAACTGTGGTGGGTGCAGTGTCGTACACTAATGGTGCTGTAGTAGGTTTGGCAACACCTTCCTTTACAGGGAATGGTGTTTACGGCAATACAAGTGTTGGAGTGGGTGGAACTGTTCGCTTGGCTGCTTTGGTTTCTTCTACTTCAAATCTGCAATGGCAAATCAATAATGGAAGCAATTCCTGGTCTAATTTGGCCAATGACGCCACATATAATGGTGTAACTTCAAATGAGTTGGTTATTTCAAGTGTACCGAATACACTCAATGGCGCAACATATCGTGTTTTGGCTAACGAGACCGGTGGATGTTCCGCTGTAAGTGGTACGGCTACTTTGACTGTATTGTCTGAGCCTCTTGTTGCGGGTCTGTCCGCAGGAAGTGCCTTGACCTGTCAAGGAGGCAATGTGAGTATTCCAGTCAGTATCTCTAATGCATTTGCGGTTACCTCAGGAACTATTAAACTGCTGTTCAACTCTTCCGCGCTGACGTACAACAGCTACAATAACGTATTGTCTGATTTGACTTCTTCTGGATTCAATGTAACGGCTTCTGGAGATACAATTTCTATCAATTGGTCATCAACTTTACCTTTGAATCTCAACGGGGTATTAGCTCAACTACAGTTTACGGTTAATTCCATAAGCGGTTCCTCTTTCAGTTGGTATACAGCTGGTTCACAAATCAATGGTCCACTCGGTAGTTCGCTAACTGGTATTGCTTATGGAAATGGTAATGTAGGTGTTCAGGTGGTGAGTTTTGGAAGTATTTCTGGAAACACCTCATTGTATATTGGACAGGCTACGAGTTTAACGGCTTCCGCATCAGGATTCTCGAGTTTACGTTGGCAGTCCAGCACAAATGGTACGACTTGGACCGATCTTAATTTCTCTTCTACCTATGGAGGCGTAATTACTCAAACATTAACCATAACGAATGCAGGACTTGCACTAAACAATACACAATTTAGATTATCCGCTGTAAGTCCATTGGGCTGTGTTTACAATTCATCACCTGTTACCCTTACAGTTACTTTGGCACCAGGTGGACCTCAAGTGTTTATGGGTTCTGCTTCTGGATGTTTAGGAGATACAATTTCAGTGCCAGTGGGTATCATGAATGGACCTGATATTGCTGCAGTGTCGTTGGTACTTAACTACGATAATCAGATGTTTCGATTTGTGGGTATCGATCAGGCGATTCCTCAATTTGGTTCTACATTTATTGTGAATGAGCCATTACCGGGAGGCACGGTTTATTTCGCTTGGTATGATGTAAATCCGATTTTTGCCAATGGCAATTTGTTCAATGCTCGTTTTGTTCCTCTTTCTGTTGGTAGCTCAGCGCTTAGCTGGAATACTACGCAGAGTGAGCTTGCCTCATCCACAGGCGATGTCATACTGAACACTACCTACAGCAACGGTAATGTTTCTTCTGATGTTGCGCCTTCATTTACAGGAGGTGTTACAGGCCTTTTATCTATACCGTTGTTTGGTTCTACAACCTTGAGTGCTGTTGTTAATGGTGCAACTGTGTTGCAATGGCAATCAAGTACCGATGGTATTCAATGGTCAAATATTGTAGATGGCCCTAATTATTCCGGTACGGCTACTGCCCAACTGAGCATTTCCAATGCTTCCCTGACCATGAATGGTCTTCGTTACAGGCTATCTGCACAAAATGCGTTAGGTTGTAGTCGGTACAGCGCTGCTGTTACCTTGTCCATTAATGTTCCCGATCCGATCGTATTGCTTGCCAATGCTACAGGTTGTTCTACAGATACATTGGTCATACCTGTGACTCTTCTGAACGGATATAATTTGGGTGCAATTACCTTAGGATTGAATTACAATGCGTCTCAATTTGAATTTGTTGGGACCACGAATGTTTCTTCTTCAGTAGCCTCTTCTATGCTGATCAATTCACCTGCTCCAGGCGGATCGGTTCTAGTCAGTTGGTACGATGTAAATCCTGCTCAAGTTAACGGACTTTTGTTCAATTTGAGGTTCCGTCCGCTTGCAACAGGTGTTTCCTCACCGGTTAGTTGGGATCTTTCGTTTAATGAATTAGCCGATTCATCTGCAAATGTGTTCACCAATGTAACCTATACCAATGGCTCCTTAACAGTCCAACCGGCTCCATCTGTTGCCGTTGGAAATGCGGCTGGATGCGTTGGTAGTTCAGTAAGTGTTCCTGTTTCGATCAACAGTAGTTGTCCGGTTGGAGCAATTTCTTTAACCATGCCCTATAATGCGTCGGTTTTGAGTTACACTGGTTTCAACAGTGCGCTGGGTGTAATTAATGATTCTAACTTAACGGTGAACGCTGCCAATGGCAATATTTACATAAGTTGGTTTGGCTATCCAGCTGTAACGCCTTCTGGAAATCTGTTGAATTTAAACTTCAATGTTTTGTCAGCTGGCAATGCATCAATTAGTGTAAACGCGTCTGCGAGTGAGATTGCCAACGGAATGGCTACTCCTTATAGTGGTGTTACCTACACGAGTGGCGTGGTTACCGCGACTGGCCCAGTTGCTGGTCCTGTGACGGGTAATACGCAAGTATTTGTGGGTGGTGTTACTCGATTGAAGTCTGTCTTAACGGGTGCTGTTTCACAACAATGGCAGGTGAGCGTGGATGGTGGAAATACTTGGACCAATGTTAGTAACTCATCAAACTACTCTGGCGTAACGACTAATGAGTTAACGATTAGTTCTATTGTTACTGCTTTTGATGATTATAGATATAGATTAGTTGTTACGGGTACTGGTGGATGTCAGACCATTTCATCATCGGTTGCCTTGAATGTGTTGATTCCGAATGTGGGTATTACATCCGCATCTGCATGTTCTGGTGATACGGTTCAAGTCTCTGTGTCCATTACAGACGGATTGAATCTAGGAGCGATTTCTATGGCTTTGAATTATGATGCTGCTGCTGTACAGTTTGTAGGGTTCAACAATGTGAACAGCGCAATTGCATCCAATGTAATTATTAATGCGCCAACACCTGGGGGAACTGTAATTGTAAGTTGGTATAACTTAATTCCTGCCAATATCAATGGTCAATTGATGAACCTTCGATTCAGAATGTTGAACAGCACAGGTTCTTCTTTGGTATGGGATCAATCGGTGGTTGAGTTGGCTGATATTGAAGGGAATGTAGTAGGGGCGCTAACCTATACGAATGGTGCCGTAAATTCGCTACCTGTTCCTTCATTTGTTGGTAATGGTGTATATGGGAATACGTCTGTTGGCGTAGGTGGTTCTGTGCAGTTGTTTGCTTTGGCGAATGGTTCACCTGCTCTTCAATGGCAGGTAAACACGGGCAATGGTCAATGGACTAATTTGGTAAATGATGCTACCTATGCTGGTGTAAACTCAACGCAGTTGAACATCGCCTCCATCTCAAATGGATTGAATGGATATAGTTATCGTGTTGTTGCTTCGTTATCAGGAGGTTGTTCTTCTACTAGTGGTATTGCCACGTTATCGGTTCTTTCTGAGCCATTGGCTATTGTAGCTGGTATAAGTAATGTTTTGGGCTGTCAAGGCGGCTCGGTTAGTATTCCTTTAAATCTCTCCAATGCATTCGCGGTTAGTTCAGCATCCTTGAAAGTACTTTACAATCCTGCTCAATTGTCATATACGGGATTCTCTGGCTTGAATGCTAATCTTGCTGGATCAAATGCTTCGGTTACTGCCACAGGCGACACCTTGACCATATCTTGGTCGACATCTTTGCCACTGAACCTGAATGGTTCACTACTGAATTTGCAATTCAACGTTTTGTCCTCTAATGGCGGAACATTATCATGGAACCAAGTAGCTTCTCAGTTGAACAACCCGGCAGGTGGTTTAATTTCTGGAGTGACCTATGCATCGGGTGGGGTTACCGTCCAACAAGCTTCAATCGGCACGATTACTGGCAACAGCACGTTGTTCCTTGGCCAATCTACAACCTTAAGTGCTACCGTTTCTGGATTCAGTTCCTTGCGTTGGCAAGTGAGTTCGGATGGTTTAACGTGGTCTAACGTAAATGCTTCCGCGGTTTATTCGGGTGTTTTAACTATGTCATTGGGAATTAATGCAAATTCATTATCACTTAATGGGTTAAGTTATCGAATCGCCGCGACATCGCCATTGGGATGTGTTAGTTTTTCAGCTCCGGTTACATTGAATGTTTCGTTAGCACCTGGTGGTCCAGTTGTATTCGCAGGCAGTGCCTCTGCTTGTGTTGGAGACACCATTTTGGTGCCGATAGGTATAAACAATGCACCAGATCTTGCTGCGCTGTCATTAGTTCTGAATTACAATAGCTCCTTGTTTGATTTCGTTGGCGTAACTCAAGCCATACCTCAATTTGGTTCCACATTTATTGCTAATGAGCCAGCGCCAGGGGGTACCTTGTATTTTGCCTGGTATGATGTTAATCCTATTTCATCGTTTGGTAATTTGTTCTTTGCAAAGTTTGTAGCCTTAGGTACTGGCACGTCTTCATTGTCATGGGTTACAGTTCAAAGTGAATTGGCTTTATCTTCCGGTGACGTGATTTTGAATACGACCTACAGCAATGGCAACATATCTTCATTGGCCATACCAACATTTAATGGCTCAATTTCGGGAAATACGAGTGTTTCTTTAAACGGCAATACCACCCTTACAGCATCGGTTAATAATGCTTCATCCTTAAGGTGGCAAGTGAGTACAAATGGTTTGATTTGGAATGATCTGGTTGATGATGCAGTTTACTCGGGAACCGCCACGAGCAGTCTATCAATCATTGGTGTTCAAGTTTCTATGCAGGGTTTGCGCTACCGTATTGTTGCTTCCTCTGGCGCTTCATGCTCACGTGCTTCGGGATCAGTCTTGCTTTCGGTTATTTTGCCTGCTCCGATTGTATCCGTAGGTAGTTCAAATGGCTGTATTGGTGACACGTTGACCATACCCATCACGCTTCAAAATGGATATGGATTGGGTGCCTTAACATTAGGTCTTGGATATAATGCTTCGCAGTTGGAGTTTGTTGGTGTGAGTAACGTTAACTCTTCTATCGCTAATAGTGCGATTATAAACGCTCCTCAGCCAGGTGGTAGTCTTTTATTGAGTTGGTATGACCTTAATCCAGTAAACATTAATGGCTTGTTGTTTAATGCTCGTTTCCGGGTTACAGGTGCGGCAACGTCTTCCTTGAGTTGGGATTTAAATTTCAGTGAGATAGCAGATTCAAATGCTGGTGTAATCGGTGGCGTTGCTTATAACAATGGTAATATATCAACTAGTTCGCCAAGTTTATCTAGTTTAAATGTTACGGTTTGTTCGCCTGCAACTTATAACTTCTTTGGTTCTGTTTACAATTCATCTGGTGTATACAGCTATACACTTTCGAATGCCGCTGGTTGTGATAGTGTGGTTACTTTGAATCTGACTGTGAATCAGCCCAGCGCTTCTACAATTAATCAAACCATTTGCGCACCGAGTGTTTATTCATTCAATGGTCAGAATTACAGTACATCAGGAACATATTCAGCTACGCTGACGAATGCTTTGGGTTGTGATAGTCTTGTTACTCTGAATCTGATCGTGAATCAGCCAAGTGTATCGACAATAAATCAATCGATTTGTGCTCCGAATTCCTACTCATTCAATGGACAGACTTACACCAGCTCGGGCACTTACACGGCCACACTGACAAATTCTGTAGGCTGTGATAGCGTTGTTACCCTAAACTTGACCGTGAATCCACTGCCTGTTGTGGGTGCTGTCAATGGTAACACAAGTGTTTACGTAGGCGGAAATGTTTCTCTGTCTACAAGCGTACAAGGAGGTGTTTCGTTGCAGTGGCAAGTGAGCACCGATGGCGGGACGAGTTTCAGCAATGTGTCAAATGGTTCTGGATATAGTGGTGCCACAACATCACAATTGAGCATTTCGGGCATTACCGCTGGAATGAGTGGTTATGTTTATCGATTGAAGGTTGTAGGTGCAGGAGGATGCGAAGTCTTCTCTGCAACACGTAGTTTGAGTATCGTAATTCCTAATCTGGGAATCACGTCTGCTACAGGTTGTACGGGTGATACCATTACGGTTAGCGTATCGATTACGAATGCATCAAATCTTGGGGCGATTTCACTTGCTTTGAATTATGATGCTCAGGTGCTGCAATTTATTGGACGTGTCAATACCAACGCACAGGTGGCTTCTAATCTGATCACTAACGCCCCATCGCCTGGTGGTACATTATTCTTCAGCTGGTACAATCTTACTCCTGCTAATTTGAACGGTCAAATGGTGGATTTACGTTTCCGTAAGATTGGTGCGGGTAATTCCAGTCTTATTTGGGATGATCAGATTGTTGAGTTAGCGGATATTTCTGGTAATGTTGTGGGGGCATTAACATACACTAATGGAAGTGTAACGGGCTTGCCTTCAAGCGCCTCGTCTGTAAGTGCTGCTGTATGTGCACCGGCGACCTACTCTTTCTTTGGGCAAACATATTCGAGCAGCGGTACGTACACCAAGGTTTTGAGGAACTACCTGGGATGTGATAGTGTCATTACCTTAAATCTGATCGTGAAACAGCCAAGTGCATCGACATTAAATCAATCGATTTGCGCTCCGAATTCCTATTCATTCAATGGACAGAGTTACAGCAGCTCGGGTACTTACACGGCCACACTGACCAATTCTGTTGGCTGTGATAGCGTTGTTACACTCAATTTGACAGTTAATCAACCTACTTCAAGCAGCATCAGCCGCTCGGTTTGTGCGCCAGGAGTGGTTACAATCGGCAACCAATCATTTGGTGCTACGGGTACGTATACCGCCGTTATATCTAATGCAGCGGGATGTGATAGTGTCATTACTTTGAATCTGACTGTGAATCAGCCAAGTTCAACTACATTGTATGACACTTTGTGCTCGGGTTCTAGTGCTGTTGTTGGTTCTCAGAGCTTTGGAAGTACAGGTGTTTATACAGTTACTTTAACAAATGCAGTTGGTTGCGACAGTATCGTGACCCTTCACCTCATTGTAATGCCAGCTCCAGCAGTTATTTCGATTCAGCCGACGATGTCTTATGTGGGCGTTGGTGATGTTGCAATCTTTAGCGTTGCTGTTTCTGATGCGCTTTGGTATCAATGGCAAGTTCGTTCAGGAGTTGGCAGTTGGACTAATGTCACGAACAGCAGTACGTATGCTGGGGCACAATCATCCAGTTTGCAAGTGACAACCACAGCATCTATGAACAATCAGCAGTATCGGGTATTGGTGCGTGGCTGTCAAGGTGTCATTGAATCATCTGCTGCAACTTTAGTGCTCTTCCCTCAATCTGCCGCCATTCAGGTGAGTGTTCCTGGTGTATCTGTTTGTCCATCTCAGACCGTTGTTGTTCCTGTTTTGGTATCTAATTTCACTAATGTGGGTAGACTTAGTTTGACGTTGAATTACAATTCGGCGGCGTTGCAGTTGGTGAATTTCTCGTTCAACGGTGGTTTCTCTCAGGCCAGTGTAATTGCCTCAGGTGATACCATTCGAATTGTCCGTAACTTAACATCTGGTGTTTCTTTAACGAACGATACGCTTGTTCGACTGACCTTCCAGGCATTGGGAAGCGGAGTCCAGCCCATTACTTGGATGCCATCAGCAGCAGCGACAATTGGCATAGCCACTGCAAGTCCAGCTGGCTTAGTTCATCGTTTGCAACATCAAAATGGTACGGTTACAATCGGAGGTACCTCACCAAGCATCTCTAACCAGCCTGTGTCCGCTGTTGTACAGGATGGCGGTAGTACGTCGTTCTCGGTTGCGGCCTCCAATGCTGTTTCATATCAATGGCAGGTTCGTCAGGGTAACGTCTGGGTTAATCTCTCTAATCAATCCCCATACTCAGGTGTAAACACGACAACGCTGAATATCAATCCCGTTACGAGTAGCCTAAACAATTACCGCTATCGTGTTCAAGTAAGCGGTGCATGTCCCCCCGCAGTAACTTCTAATCAGGTGACGTTAGGTGTTAATCCCAATGTACCTTCGATAGGTCTTGCAATAGGTAGTTCGTTTATTTGTACTCCTGGTAATGTGTCAATTCCGGTTTCAGCAGTTAACTTTAACGATGTAGCCGCATTAGGACTTGCCATGCAGTATAATTCATCGGCCATGACATTTACGGGTATATCTTCCATACACTCTTCTGTCTCGGGATTGACAGCTGTTGTTTTGAGTGCCAACAGGATCAGCATCAATTGGGTATCTGCAACTCCTTCTCAAATGGGTGCAGGTGAGTTATTCCGTTTGAATTTCTCGGCACAATCTTCAGGTGTTTTGACGTGGGACAGCACTACTGCTGGTCTTACTGGGTTGGTTTCGACATTTGGCCAACCGCTACCTGTTTACTATGGTAATGGTGGTGTTCAGATAGCTCAAAATTCAGTGAGCATTTCTTCTGTGCCTTCTTTATGTGCGAATGGACCCGCTGTTGCGCTTCAGGGATCTCCTGCGGGAGGTGTCTTCAGTGGCACTGGTGTGACAGGTGGAGTATTTCACCCCTCGATTGTAGGTCCTGGTACATATTTGGTATCGTATACCGCTACTGATGCATCTTCCTGCACATTTACCTCGAGTACTTTCATTACAGTTCTACCACTTCCTATTGGCAATGCTGGTCCAGATCAGACTATTTGTCAGGGTTCGTCTACCACACTTACGGCCTCGTCGGGTTCTGGTCTTAGTTATCTATGGAGTACTGGTGCTACCACTCAGTCAATTTCAGTTACTCCAACTACTGCCTCGACGCAGTATTGGGTGCGTATTTCTAACGCCTCTGGATGTTCCATTACTGATACGATTTTGGTCAATACCTTCCCTTCGGCCGTTGTATCTGCAGGTTCAGATGCAGTTATATGTTCTGGTTCTAGCACTAACTTATCCGCTTCTGGTGCAGTGCAGTATCTATGGTCTCCTGCAACGGGATTGTCTTCTATAGTCGTATCAAATCCAGTGGCAAGTCCGTTGATAACTACTTCATATATCGTTACGGGTATCAGTGTTACTGGTTGTATCACCCGGGATACTGTTATTGTTACAGTGAATCCAAGGCCGACTATACAATTGGCAGATACCGTCGTAACCTATTGTGGTAGCGGTGCAGGTGCTTTGTTAGAGGCTAGTGGGGCCATAAGTTATGTTTGGTCTCCTGTAACAGGTCTTAGTGATGCGAATATTTCGAGTCCAGTTGCGACACCTGCTACAACGACTGTGTATACCGTTACGGGAACTGATGCTAATGGTTGTACGAACACGGCCACGGTGAGGGTGTTTGTCCCACGTGTCAATGCTGGTTCTAACCGCATTATTTGTTCAGGTGCATCCACTACTTTGTCTACAACCTACACGGGTAGTGGCTTAGGTTTGCTTTATCAATGGACACCTGCTACGGGCTTGAGCAGTGCTTTTGTCGCTAATCCTGTGGCAAGTCCAATGCAAAGTACCTTGTATACCGTAACAGTAACCGATCCATCAGGTTGTGCAGTATCGAGTTCAGTTACAGTGATTGTGAATCCTTCACCAACTGTAGATGCAGGTCTGAATGTTGCCATTGCGCCTACTCAATCAATCCAATTGACTGGATCAGTTTCAGGGGGAGCATCTCCAGTAAGCATTTTATGGACGCCTTCGTCGGGGTTATCGGCTACGGGCATTTTAAATCCTGTAGCTACTCCATCAGTCACAACGATGTATTATTTGACTGCTACTGGTTCTAATGGCTGTAGTCGCACGGATTCGGTCCTGGTAACGGTTGATCCCAATTTGTCGGGAAGCAATATTTCAGGACGATTGGTTTATAGAAATGTCGCGCGAACGGGGATTTCGCAGGGTGCAATTAGCCTCGATACCAGTTCAGTTGTTCAGAGTTCGATTAACGTTGGTAGTAATGGCGCTTACTTATTCCAGTTCCTTGCTGATCGTACCTATTCTCTAAGAGCTACAGTTAATAGGTCAGCGGGAGGTATTACTTCAGCAGATGCGCAGCTGATTAATAACTACCTAGCTAATCCTAATCTTATGAATGGCATAGCCATACAAGCCGCGGATGTTGACGGTAATGGTGTTGTGAATTCAGCTGATGCTTTATTGGTGATTCAGCGAAGCGTGAACCTACCAAGTGCAGTATTCAATCAATTCAGTCCTAATCGTGGTGATTGGATCACCGAACAACCTTTGGTGAATATTCAGGGCGCAAATGTTGACCGTGATGTGGAGGCATTGAGTTTGGGTGATGTCAATGCCGACTTTAATCTCGCTGGCGCACGTCTGCCTTCTGGATTCCGAATTGAAG
>VGGT01000014.1 GCA_016868485.1 Bacteroidota bacterium | reverse complement strand
TGGTGGGACCCTTGTAGCGCCCATCCCTTCACCCAAGGATTATCTATTTATGGTTTGAAATTGAGCAAAAATGGCTTTGTTTTGCGCCGTGAATTCGAAATCCCATCCCGTCATCGGCCTGCTTCGAGAAGGCAAAAACCCGCCCGACAAGCGTGTTCCCCTATCCCCCACCGCTTGCAGGCAACTTCTTAAACTATGGCCAAACACACGAATTGTGGTGCAGCCCTCTTCTATTCGATGTTTTTCAGAAACGGCTTATGCTGAAGCAGGTTGTGCGATCAGCGAAGACTTGAGTGCATGCAATTTATTGATGGGCGTTAAAGAGGTTCAAATAAATGACTTAATACCCGATAAAACCCATCTTTTTTTTAGTCATGTTACCAAACGACAGCCATACAACCGTTCATTATTGCAAGCGGTGCTTCAAAAAGGGGTCACCCTATTGGATTATGAGTTATTAACCGACCCAGAAGGTCTTCGGACTGTTGCATTCGGTCGCTTTGCGGGCATTGTAGGGGCCCACCATGGTCTTGCGGCCTTCGGAAAAAAAAGCCAAAAATTTGAACTTCCATGCGCTTGGCAAGTCGATCGTTTAAGTGATTTATTGCACCTGTATGCGCGCATCCAGTGGCCAGCGATGAGCATTGTCGTGACCGGTGATGGGCGTGTGGGCAAGGGAGCGGTTGAATTGCTTCGCGCCGCTGGCATTCATGAGCTATCGGCAGCCGAGTTTTTGAAAGGCCACTTGACGGGCGAGGAGGCCGTTTTTTGTGTGTTGAAATCGAAGGATGTGTTTCGTCGCGCGGACACTTCTATTGGATCCACCTGGGACCGTTCACACTTCCATTCTCATCCCAACCAGTATGTGAGTCAGTTGGCTCCATACTTAAGCCAAGCCGATGTTTTGGTGAACACACTATTTTGGTCTGCTGGTGGCCCCAGGCTTTTTGAACGGTCTGACATGCGATTGGCTTCGTTTCGGGTACAGACCATTGCCGATATCAGCTGCGACATCAATGGAGGGGTGCCTGCGACGCTGAGGTTCAGCAGCATTGCAGATCCTGTTTATGGCTATGACCCCCAGAACGAAATCGAGGTTGAAGCATACACGAAAGATTCGATCGATATCATGGCGGTTGAGAATTTACCCTGCGAACTTCCTGTAGATGCATCCGAATTGTTCGGGCAGCAGCTCTTGGAATCGTTTTTCCCCGCTTGGATGAACGATGGCCTGGAGGCTGAGGAGATCAAACGAGCCACCATAAGCAGAGCCGGGGCATTAACCGAAGGCTATCAATATTTAGGGCCCGGTTATGGGTTCGATTAGTTGCGGGTGCTCAGCTCATGCATCGAAAAACCGGGTTCAGAACACAAAAAATAGACCCTCATTTTCCCTTGCTTTTTACAATTTTAGGTGCGTTGAAAGGCATTTTCGGCGGCTCGAATTAGTTTTGTAGCCCCATTGCTGCCGACGGCCGCGGCAGGTTGATTCTCTCCTTTTCTTCAACCTAAATCCCCTTCTATGGAATGCATCCGCACGCCCATTCGTCTCCTTATTTTCCTTCTTTACCTCAGCCTATTCGGCTTGGCTTTAGGGCCGTTTACCGCCCACGCACAAGGGCCACCCCTACCTCCATCAACCCATATTCCTCGCCTTCAACTTCATGCAGTAGACACTCATTGGGGCATTATTACCTACGGCTCCACCCATACTCGATTAATAAGCTTTGAAGTGAGCGGTCAGGACCTTTCCGACACGGTACATGTATGGGCGCCGGAGTTTTTTGAGTTGCGCATCGATAGCCTCACTGGACCATTCAGGAACCGCATCAGCATACCCGCCGCTGGTCAATTATCACCTACCCGGATTTATGTTCGCTTAAAAGATAGCCTGCTGGCAGGAACCTACAACGGCGAACTATTGGCCCTGAGCAGCGGACAATTGGGTATTGTAGTGGGTATTGAGCCCGCTGTGGTATCGCCCCGTGCCCTACAGCTCGCGGGCCTGCAAGCGCTGAACAAAGATTATGACGGCAACCAACAGGCAGCAGTGGGTGGGCAAGCCGCATTCGACGGATTGGCCTTTGGGCAGCAGTTTACGCCTGATCTGAGCGGATTAAACTGGAACTTTGTCTCTTCAAACGCAGGTACCGACATTTCAGTGGTGCCCGTGGGGCTCATACCCGCTCCCAATGCCAATTACATTGTATTAACACCCAATATTCGTGCTTCAATACTTCCTAAACGAATTTCCATAGGAGGTCTAACCGCACAAAATAAAATGTATGATGGGGGAACGTCAGTGAGTATTTTGGGAGGTCCTCAATATGTTGGTTTGGTGGCAGGAGATACATTTGGCCCTCCCAGTATGGGAACATGGGCATTTGAAGACAAAAGAGCCGGACTTCAGAAAGCGGTTCGTTTGTTTGGGCAGTTCATGGCACCTTCCAATAATTATGTGGTAGATTCATTGGTGCTCAGAGCCGACATTGCTCCAGCTGTGTTAACGGTCCAGTCTGCTGTGGCTCGCAGTAAAATATACGACCGAAGCGCGGCGGCCGTAGTTGATTCTGTATCCATCCATGGTATTTTACCGTTTGACACGGTTATCGTTTCCTCAAACGGCAGCTTTCAACAATTTCGGGCAGGCAATCAAATTCCTGTTGCATTGAACGTCCAATTGTCTGGAATAGATGGCCCCAATTATACTGTTGCTCCCTTTTTGAGACTAATGGCCAACATCAGCCCGCGACCCGTTTTTATAGGGGGTCTGTCTGTGGCGGAAAAGGAATACGATGGTACCCGAACTGCCGGCCTTTTGGGGGTTCCGCAGTTGCAGGGCATATTACCAGGTGATGAAACTGATGTCATTCTTGGTGGGCAACCCACCGCTTTGTTTGCCACTTCGGATACAGGTCGAAATATATCGGTTTCTGTGAGCGGTTTTCAACTATCGGGTGTGGCCGCTGGAAGCTACGACTTGAGGCAACCAACAGGCTTGCAAGGCAATATTGTTTTATCGGTGTTGGCAGCTTGGACGTTCCAACCCACGCGGGGCACGCTCCAGCAACCCGAAGCCAATGTAGGACAGGGCTCGATGTCATTGGTTGGCTCCATGAGCGCTACCTCTTGGTCGGGCGGGATGAACGGCCAAAATGGGTGCGGGAATGCTGGAACCACCAGCACGGGCGATACGGCATGGTCGATCAGCAACACCAACCCTGGCAGTGCCAATGAATCGAGCGGGATTCAACTCATGCTGAGCAGTGCGCAGTTCCGGAACATCAAAATAGAATGGGAACAACGCTGGTCGGGCTCTTCACCCAACACCATACGGCTGCAATACAGCACCAATGGCAACCAATGGGTGAACATACACCTCAGCGACAGCAATACAACCTATTGCCTGGGCAGACTCGATCTTGGACGCTTTGAAACAGATTCAGCCGCCGATAAATTCAGGCGCATCCGGGTAGATTTATCCCAAATCGCGCAGGTCAACGAGCAGACTATTCTGGGTTTTCGTATTGTTGCCGCGCATTTCCGGGGTACGGGTGCCTTCAGGCAGGTCATCAACCCGTCAACAGCGGCTGTATCAGGGGCATGGCGATTCGACAACATTCGCATCACTGGCAATCGTGCCACCCCTACGGTTTGGAATGGTGTAATTTGGAGTCAGGGTCCACCCGACACAGGCATTCATGCCATCGTTTCCGCACCCTTGCGCATCACCCAAAATTTAAGCACCCACCGACTTGAACTTGACAGCGGCGTTGTGTTCAGCATAGACTCGGGTGCTGTCTTGAATGTTCGGGGATCGCTCATGAACAGAGGCACACTGCATGTCATTCATGGCCGAAGCATCCTCAGGAATACCTATTCGGGTACCGGAATGATCAGAGGAAGCACCCGTGCAACTTTGGAGTGGCAGGGATTGATCGATGCGGGTACCGTGCTGATGGATAGCCTATCGGGCAGTAACGGGCGCACATTAGAAAACCTCATCCTGAACATGGGACCTCAAGGCCGACTTCGGTTGGGAAACAAGATGATCGTAAATGGGTACGTGGATCTGAATGGTGGCGTTCTTCAAACGCAGGACAACCTCTGTTTATCATCCACATCTGATCGCCTCACAGCGCAAATAAGAGGTGGCACTAATGGCTCTATTCAGGGAAAAGTTGAGGCGGAGCGGCATCTGGCTTGGACGGGTGTGGGCCATAGCGGATATCGATTTGTGGGGAGTCCGCATCGATCGGCCATCCCTTTCGCTCAAATAGGCGGACTTCCCTCCACACCCAATGGTGTCATCCGATTCAGCGAACCATTGAATGCTTATCTTTCCGTTCCATTGAGCAGCAACCAATGGAATCCCGCCCAGGGCTTTGGTATCTGGACCGACAGCATTCGAACCATCCGCATGCTTGGAGAACCCCAGCTCAACCCTGCAGGACCCTATTTCCTTCAAAACCAGTCTGCTCGTTGGAATTTGATGGGCAACCCCTATCCCAGCGCTGTGGCGTGGGATTCCGTACAGAAAACGAATGCTGATCAGGCGGTTTGGGTATGGAAAAAGGACAGCATCATACCGGGTGCCGGAAGTTGGGCTTCCTATGTCAATGGGGTGGGAATCAATGGAGCCAACGGAATTCTTGCGCCCCTACAAGGCTTTATGGTGCGCGCCGGTGCTGTGGGCCTATCCTCCATTTTTTACCCAGGTTCAGCGCGGCAACCCGATTTGTTGACTGGCTTTTTTCGTCAAAACCAACAAGATCCTCGCCTCAGCATCGAATTGGAACAGGCCTCACCCCATTTTCGTGAGGAATCGCTGATCCAATTGAAAACCGATGCCACATTTGGGTTTGATATTCACCATGATGCTGGATACCTCGGGGATGAAACGGTCGTGTCTCCCTCCCTTGCTAGCCTCGACGGAAACGGATCGGCTTACAGCATTCAATCCATCCCGGATCCGGCCGGAATGTCAAGAGTTATTCCTCTGCGCACAGAGTTTGGTCAGTCGGGCAGCTATCAACTTCATCTACAAGCCTCAAACTGGCCTTCAACATCACCCATTTTCTTAGAGGATCGTTTGCTCCAGCGCATAGAAACGATTTTTGGCCCTTCGAGTTATCATTTTTTTGCGAATGGACCAGTTGACTCCCTGCGGTTCCGCATTCACCTGAATTCGGTCGGTGTGGGTGTCGAATCTCACGATCTATCAAATATTCACGTTTTTTATCACAGCGGCATGCTGCATTTGAGGGGGGCAGAAGCGTTAAGACGAATGGAAATCAGGGATATGCGGGGTAGATTGGTACAAATAGGGCATCCTGAAGGTCAGCATGAGATCCAAATGCCATTGGTCTTGGCGAATGGCATTTACAGCGTGCACCTGTTTGGAAAGAGCGGCTCGGTGACCCGAAAGTTGTTGAAATAATTGCTAATTTTTTGATTTGTTAATCATTTGATTTTAGGTAGAGTGAATGGCATTGGGTATGTTTGCATTTTAAAACATTACCTATGAAATCCACTCTACCTCATTTTTCCAATGGCACGCTAAAATCACCGTTCTATTCGTTTTTTCGGGCCTTTTTAGTGTTCTTTTTGTCCTTGACCTTATGGTCTATAGGGATCGTTACGCCAACACACGCCCAGACCGACACCCTGGCTACCTGGGAGTTGACAGGCTTGTTGGTTCCAGCTCCCTCACCAGTAAACTGGGGACCTTCCCCTCTTCCAGCTCAAGTCGTTTCGCCTGCCATGTCTGTAAATGGATGGACTCGTGGTCCAGGCGTTTTGTTTACAGCAGCAGGTGTTGCCACCACAGGCTCTCCGGCTGGCAATGCTTGGGGCGGCAACGGTTGGGACGGTTTCACTCCGTCAGGTGCTGGCAGTATCGATTCAGCCATATCAAGGGGAGACTTTGTTAGCATCAGTTTCGATGTAGTGGCTGGTCAAACGGTTAGCTTTACTGGAATACCTGCTTATAACATTCGCAGATCTAGTTCAGGTCCCACGACCGGTCAATGGCAATACAGTACCAACCCGAATGGCACTTTTATCAATATCGGAAGCCCCATTACTTGGGGGACCGTTACAACGGGCACCGGAAACCCTCAGCCTGCTATTGATCTCTCAACCATTTCCGATCTACAAAATTTAGGTGGCGGTACTACCGTTACATTCCGAATTGTGAATACAGGAGCTAGCGGTTCTGGTGGTACCTGGTACATAAACCAATTAACCACAGCTGGCCGTGATATTACATTCATGGGCAGTGTAGGTGGCGGAAGTTCTTCAACAACACTCACTTTAGGTGCCGTAACGCCCGGTCTCTTTTGTACTATGGCCAGTGGACAGTCGACCGTTTCGGCCAATTACACTTCAACAGGAACGTTGACAGGGCCTGTTGAATTGCAGCTATCCAATGCGCAGGGCTCTTTTGTGAGTCCAACGGCATTAGGCTCCTCTTCTGCAGCATCCGGAACAATCACAGCTACCTTACCCTCGGGCTTGCCCAACGGCACAGGCTACGCTTTTCGTCTGGTTTCAGGAAGCACCACAAGCGCACCCTCTTCATCCGTTCGAATCTACAGCACGCCTGCTGAGGCCAGCTCATTCACCGCTGTGCCAGGCAATGGAATAGTTACGCTCACTTGGACCAACCCATCAGATTGTTTCGATCAAGCCTTGGTTGCGGCAGATATCAGCGCCATCAATGGTGTTCCAACGGGTAATATTTTCATCACCAATCCTGTTTTTGGCTCAGGCGCCAATTTGAATAATGGATACGTTGTTTTCGCCTCTTCTGGCAACAGCGTTACAGTATCTGGTCTTACCAACGGCACAAATTACCATTTCAAAGTGTTTACACAAAGTGGTAATACATGGAGTTCTGGAGTAAGTATTCAAGCAACCCCATTCGCTTCTGGCGTTTTGCCCATTTCAAACATAGGGTCTTTTGTAGGTACAGATTCCCTGGGCGTGCTCAGCAATTTAGGTACGCGCTACCGCATCACGGGTGTGGTTCACGGCATTAACCAATACAGAAGTTCGAGCGTCCCTCTTGGCACACAGTTCATCATTTTGGATCAAACGGGCGGGATCACTGTTCGTCGCGCCGGCACTAATTTCGGGATCACCGGTCTCGCCCAGGGGGATTCCGTGGTGGCCGAGGGTGTACTGGAGCAATTCAGTGGGTTGGCTCAATTGAATATTGATACGATGATTCGTATTTCCTCTGGAAATGCGCTCTACTCTCCTCAGGTGGTAAACACCGTTTCGGAATCCACCGAAAACAAACGCATTCGCATCAACAACTTGTACATCCTCTCGGGCAGTTGGCCAACGACTGGCAATGGAAATCTAGTAGTTACAAATGGCACCGATACGATGCAATTGTTTATACTCAGCCTCACCAATATCCCAGGAACTACCCCGCCTGCTGGCCTATTCGATGTAATCGGTTATGGTGGCCAATATGATGCAAGTAGTCCATTTACCTCTGGATATCAGCTGCAACCGCATTTCTCTGCAGACATCATTCCTGTTTCTGTGGCCACACCGACCCTCAACTTCACCCGGGTGGATACGTTCATTCAAAATGCAGTGACGAGTCTGCAAATGACCTTGGCCATTCAGAATCCAAGACCTACCGCGCAAAGTGTGAGCATCTCTGTCAATGCCAGTGCAGGGGCCGCCTATGGCACCAATTGGGAAACCTTCCCGTCGGTGGTGGGAAGCAACCTCACGCTTCCGATTCCTGCCAATGCAAACAGCGTTAGCTTTAGTTTGATACTTTATGGTAATATCCCTGTTGGTCGTTTGGATACCATGAGATTCACCATTTCTTCTGCGACAGGAGGATATGTTGCAGGTCCATTATCGAGTGCGGCTGTTCGGGTTGGAAATCCGTCGGCACCGATACTTCCTGAATATTCCATCGGTACCATTCGTGGCAACGACAATGGAGGTGTCGCAGATTCCATCAACGTCAATGTGCGTACCCGGGGAATTGTGATTGGCTTGAATAAACGCCCTCCCGGACTTGAGTTTCATATTTTCGACAAGAACAGCAATATGGGAATTGGCGTTTTTCGCAATACGGGAAATCTGGGCTATACAGTCAGAGAAGGTGATTCTATCTTGATTCAAGGCATTGTTGCCCAATTCAATGGGCTGTCACAGATCAATGTAGACCAAATAACACTGCTTGATTCCAATCGAGTGCTGCCGTTGCCGCAGCTTGTGACGGCAATGTCCGAACAAACAGAATCTCGTCTCATTCAGATGAACAATCTCACCATGGTCACGCCATCTCAATGGCCTACTCCAGGTACTACAGGGTCTGGTCGTACGGTTCAGGTTACCGATGGGGTTAGTACTTTTGACATTCGAATTGATGCGGATGTTAGCTTGTTTGGCACACCTGCACCTACCGGCCCATTCAACATGATAGGTATTGGAGGTCAGTTTACAACGGCCACGCCTCGTATTGTAGGCTATCAATTGATGCCACGTTATCTATCAGATTTGTTGCCCGCCGTGGTACTCAACACCATTAATGGTTCGCTGCGCTACGACAATACCGCACAATCGCCGCTAACCAATTCGATCGTTCAATTAATGTCCGGAACCACCATTGTACAGACAGATACCACCTCCTCGACCGGATCATTTACTTTTGACAACCTCCCGGACGGAGCATACAGTATGGTTGCCTCAACCACAAAACCTTGGGGTGGGGTCAATGCAACAGATGCCCTCAATGTAGCCCGTCATTTTTCTAATACGCAGCTCCTTACCGGCATGAGGATTACAGCAGCCGATGTTAATGGCTCAACTTCCATCAACTCGACAGATGCTTTGAATATTTCACGCCGTACTGCGGCTGTGATTACCTCTTTTTCGGTTGGAAATTGGTATTTTGAATCTCCACAACTGAGTTTAAGCGGTGGAACCACCACCACCCAAAACATAAGAGGCATTTGCTTTGGCGATGTGAATGGCAGTTATAGTCCTGCCCTAAGAAATGCTCCAACGGTATCATTCTCAGACGGCGCACAGGTCAGCGGCCATTATACTCTTCTCCCTGTATCTACATCGGAAGACATGAATTTAGGCGCCGTTACTTTGATCATGGACATTCCACAAGGTCTTGCCGTGACCGAGATCAAACCAGCCGCACTCAACCTTGGTTCATTCGTGTCAAATATTATGAACGGACAAGTACTCGTTAGCTGGTATTCGCTCGAAGAAGTTAAAGCACGCTCTGGAGCGGTTTTATTTAATCTTGTGGTTCGACACGATGGGAAACAATCGATTTCAGCGGCTGACTGGTCCGTTCACCAAAACAGCGAGCTGGCCAACGGTTGGGCTCAACCATATCCAAGTGCAAACCTAAAAATCGGCAGATTAAGTACTTCGGATAACCAAAGCCTCTTGTTCCCCAATCCTTCGATTGGTAGCGCACAATTGCAAGTGTCATTGTTGGAAAGTTCCAAAATCAGTATTCAAATCTTGGATCTCACAGGGCGCCTGATCCAAATAATCAACCAACAGCGTTCAGCAGGAGTGCATGTGCTCGATCTACCGAATATGGCTGCAGGTCAGTATCTGGTTCGCATGAACCTGGATTCGGAACATTCATCTGCGACAGAAATTCACCGTTGGGTTGTACAGCCATAATATGGGGCTCCAAAGAGAGATTCATATTCTAAAAAAAAACCCGCCATAAGGCGGGTTTTCTTTTTCTGTGCCCAGGACTGGATTCGAACCAGCACAGGATAACTCCCACTACCCCCTCAAAGTAGCGTGTCTACCAATTTCACCACCTGGGCTCTTGCGGGTGCAAAGATACATATGTTTTGACTGATTTGGACTATTCAATCCAAACAGAATCTCTGCCTTCGCACTGTTCAATCGTTGCTTGAACCCAGACTGCGCTTTACATAAAGGGCTGAATTCAACTCAAATCCAATGAGGATGACCCAAGCATTGACGTAGATCCACAGCATCAGAACAATCAAGGTGGCTAAAGAACCATATAAGCGGTTGTAATTACCAAAATGCTGAACATAATATGAAAATCCCAATGAGCTACCAACAAAGAGTATGGTGGCCAAAGCTGAACCCAAGGCAAAAAAGCCATGCCTTTTGGGCGCATTAGGCGCAAAGTAGTAGAGCAAACCAATCCCCAAATACACCAATAATAGAATGACAATCCAAAGCAATAGATTTACCATGAGTGGAAGCAAGCCATCAGGCATCCATCCTAAGCGATTCATCTCACCCAATAAAAAATCACCTAACAAAATGAGCAATAGAGCCGAAAGCAAACTAAGCGTCAGTAATACCGTAAGCCCGATCACAGTAAATTGATGCCTGATAAACCCACGACTTTCACGCACCTCAAGAGACACATTAAAGGACTGGCTTAATGTCGTAAGCCCTGTGGTTGCGAAATAAAAGGCAAGCAAGAAGCCAAAAGATAAAAGCCCTCTTTGTTGACGGCCTACAATATCTTCGATGGTGCTGTATAATAACTCAAAAGCAGAAGGCGGCAATAACTCCTGCGATGTTCGTCTAATGGCCAAGTCAAGACCTTCAACGGGTATGTAGGCAATCAAACTAAATAAGAAAAGCAGTCCGGGAAACAGCGCCAAGAAAAAACTAAAACTGATGGCAGATGCCCGTAAATTCAAATCCGACTGTCGGAGTTGTTGGGCTAAATACGCCAACAAATCAAATAAAGGCACTGCCGGACGATGTCCTACATTGACGCGATTCAGGGTTAACCTCAGTTTACCGAGGAATCTTCCAAAAACAGTAGATAAAAATGAGCGCAATGTTCAGTGAAAAAATGGTAAAAGGGCAGACTTGAGCAGGTCTGGAGCGCGGCAGGGCTTACCCGTACTGCAGGATAGAAAAACGAGCGTGGTTTTGGCCTCATGAATAACGACCCCATCTGTCCGCGAAATCTCATATTCAAATAAAATACGTGCGGCTGGTAAGGAGGGAATCCTGGTCTCGATGACCAATTCATCGTCATAGAAAGCCGGTTTCAGGTACCGAGATTGCAGATCTATAACGGGCATCCAAACGCCCGTCTTCTCTAATTCTGTGTAGTGGCAACCCAAAGTTCGAAGCGACTCAACACGACCGATTTCAAATAGACGTGCATAATTCCCATAATACATGAACCGCATTTGGTCGGTATCGGCATAGCGCACGCGGTATGAAACCTGATGTTTAAACATATAAAAATATTAATCCCGATTCATCGCGTTTAAGGCCCTTTGATAGGCCCGTGCATTCCTCTGATGTACAGAAAAATCTGAGGCGAAGCTGTGGTAACCGGAGAAATCAGAACGCGCACAAAAATAGAGATAGTTATGCTGCTCTGCATTTAAAGTTGAATCGATGGCCGCAATAGAGGGTGTACAAATGGGACCAGGGGGCAATCCTGGATTCAAATAGGTATTGTAAGGCGATTCAATGCGCAAAACTGCGCCTTCTATCCGCCTGAGATCATCATTGCCCGAGGCAAAACGAATAGTCGGGTCTGCCTGAAGAGGCATGCCCATGCGCAAACGATTCAGATAAACGCCGGCAATTCGCCTGAATTCGGAAGGCCTATCGCTCTCTTCATCAACGATCGAAGCAATCGTGACCACCTCAGAAGCAGACAAACCCAAGTTTTCGGCGGCCTTCCTGCGATTTTTTGTCCAAAAATTGATGTAACGCTCCCGCAACTGACCCATTATATCCGATGCGGAACTGTTCCATAGAAACACATAGGATCCCGGGATAAAAAGAGACACCGCTGTTTCCGGCTTCAGTCCAATTTCAGAAAGAACGAGGGTATCCAAAAATATCCGCTGAAAATCGATAGAATCTGGTTCTAGTTTTGCACCCAGTGCAGCTGCCAAAGAGGACATCCGTCTAAACTTCCGAATGGTAATTTCGACAGGAGTTTGTTTGCCCGACATCAGGTGTTCCACCAATTCACGATTGCTTTTGAGCCCACTCAGGTCGTAGCGCCCTGGACGAATGGAGTGGTTATATCCCAATTCCTGCGCTACCCACTCAAAGGCAGCCTGATCGCGGACGATTCGATTCCTTTCAATCAAATCGAGTAAGGCCGGCCAAGTGCATCCGGTTGGTATTTCGAGATATACGGGTTTCGACCGATACGAAAGAAACACGTTGGTTCCATTCATACGTCTGTACTGGCTGATACTTGAAAAAATAAACCAAGCCACAATAAAAATAATCAGCAAAATCAATATCCTTTTCACGGGCTCAGGTTTAGCTTGCAGATTTTATCGATCTTCGAAGTTCATATGCCTGAGGGTGACCGGGGAATTTGATTAAAAAGAGTTCGAGTGCAGCCAAGGCTTCATTCGTTTGCTTTCGGTAGAGCAATAAACCAATGAAATTCATGCGTGCCGACTGATTGTCGGGCTCAAGTGCAAGGGCTTTGCGGTACCAATACTCGGCCTTCCGATCATCCCCTGCCCGCAGACTCAAATAACCCAAGTTGGTCATGGCTGGCACATAGGTCGGCTGCTCACGCAATAAATCCTCCAATCGTGCCCTGCATTTCTGAACATCACCGCTGTTCAATTCGGCTAGAGCTAGCTTTAACCGAAAGTCTAGATGAAATGGCATAAGCATAACAGCAACAGACAAATATGATTGTGATAATTCGATATTTCCTTCCTCAAGCAGCAGCTCACCTAATCGATAAGCACTCCAGGCATCAAGTCGGCCCAGCCAATTTCCATGGCGCGTTGCCAATCGTACTGCACCGGATCGATCATGCCGAAGGAAGGTCAAATGAATAGTTGTGGTGAGCCACGACAGACTATCCTGGGCTGGATTCATCTTTTTCAACCAAAATCCAGCCGAATCGAGAAAAGCGGGTTGAGGATCGAAACGCTCATATTGCTGCAGCCAGGCTTTGGCCCTCGTGAGCGCATCGGGCTTGGGCTCATTAATGCTGGCTAGGCCTACGAATCGCCCTTTCGCCAAAGTAGAAGCACGTCCATGATCACGATAAACCCTGATTTTATGATCCGTTATGCTTACATGGGGGATATCACTGGTCCCCGTTTTTTGCATATGACAAGAAACACAATCATTGTTCTGAGCCTTTCGGTCCTTTAACGGCAAAACACAATCATCTTGACCCGCATGACAACTTTGACACGCAGCACGGTAATGACCCGCGGGAGTCGTTTCTACGCTTTTATGTGGATTATGGCAACTGATACAACTCAGGGTGCCCTGCGCGCGTTTGTAACAAGTCGATTGCATCAGGCGATCGGGGTGGGAGGCCATGGTGAAGTGCTCCTCCTCTCCTTCATAGCGTGGCAAAAAAACACTGATCACTTCGTCGAGGTGCATACCCGGACGAAAAGAACTAAAGTCTTTCCCCGGCTTCAGGACCGCATTGCCTTGGAGGTGGCATCGTTGGCAAATGCTCATTTGTAGGGAAACCGGAAGTCGCCTGGGGTTCACAATGCGATAATCTGGGCCAGAGGCGGTGTCGACCAAGCTGCCGTTGCGGATGCCCTCCACATGAAGTCGACCCGGTCCGTGGCAGCGCTCACAGTCGATCCCCGACGGAATACGCGCATACTTATGTTCCGAGCCTTGAATTTGTTCGGGGTATGCATTATGGCAACTGATGCACTCCGACAGAATGGCCCGTCCAAATCGGGCATTATTGCCCCGTTCAAAACCTGGAGGAAGATCCCAATATCCTTTTTGGGTATAATAAGTTACGGGCATTTGGTACAGATAACCACCTATGCTGATCAGATGGCTGTTGGTATGTTGCCCCGACCCCACCACATAACTGATTCGCTCGACTCGGTTATGAACGGTATCCCCAGCCTGCAACCTGAACTCTCTTAAATAAAGCCCAGAATCCATTTGAAAAGGCAAGTAATGCAGATCATTCAGAGAATCATACACGATATGTTGCCCGTTCCAATTGGCTCTTGAGTGCATCACATCCGCCGGACCGAACGAACGCCCCATTCCCGTTTGCATAAAACTGGCGTAGATATCCGCATGACAACTTCCGCAAACCTCTTTCCCGACATAACCCGCGCTGTCGTGTAGGTTCAAAAAACGTTCGCCCACCGCTCGATCGGCTCTTTTCTGATCCGCTGAAGAGGCCGATCCACAGCGTTGCAACACCCACCACGATAAGGTGAGCAAGACCAAGATTTGAACACGATGCGAGCGCACAAACTTCAAGCCCATCCGAAAGAAAACATTTTTAGTAAAACGTCCGAAAAATACGCCTTAAAGCCCTGAAATTCAAGTTGAGGTTCTATTTTTGCCCCTCAATTGAAATTCCTATTTATGGCGTTATCTACCACCTACAATCCGGCCCAAGCAGAAGAGAAATGGTATGATCTCTGGATGCAGCATGCTTGCTTCCGTTCGAAGCCCGATCACAGGCCGGCTTACTCGCTGGTGATCCCTCCGCCAAACGTAACTGGTGTCCTTCACCTCGGGCATATGTTAAACAACACCATTCAAGATGTATTGGCGCGTAAGGCCCGTTTGGATGGAAAAAATGTGTGTTGGGTACCCGGCACCGACCATGCTTCGATTGCCACCGAAACCAAAGTAGTGAATATGCTGTTGGAACAGGGCATCAAAAAAGATGATTTAGGTCGCGATGAATTTCTTCGTCACGCCTGGGCCTGGAAAGAAAAGTATGGCGGCATCATCCTCCACCAACTCAAAAAACTTGGCGCTTCGCTCGATTGGGAACGGGAGGCCTTCACCATGTCGCCCGAACTCAGCGGTTCTGTTTCGGATGTTTTCATTGATCTATACCGCAAAGGCTATATATACCGAGGCGTACGCATGGTGAACTGGGATCCCGCGGGCAAAACGGCGGTTGCCGACGATGAGGTTTTATTCAAAACGGTCGCTTCTCGGATGTGCCATTTGCGTTATCGATTTGTGGATAGACCCGATGAGTACCTGGTGGTAGCCACGGTGCGACCCGAAACCATCATGGCCGACCGCGCCGTTTGTGTGCACCCCGACGACCCCCGCTACCAGCATCTGCACGGGCAAATGGTTCGCATTCCGCTAACCGGCAGGGCCATACCGATCATTGCAGATCCCTATGTGAGCATGGATTTTGGCACAGGATGTCTGAAGGTAACCCCTGCGCACGACCCCAACGATTACGCCTTAGGGCAAAAATTTGGACTCGAAATCGTGGATATTCTCGATGATGCGGGAAGAATCAACGAAAAATCAGAGATTTTGGTGGGCGAAGATCGCTTTATAGCCCGCAAAAAGATCATCAAACTCATTGACGAGGCAGGAGATCTTGAAAAAATCGAGGATTACCAGAGCAACGTGGGCCACAGCGAACGCACCAATGCGGTGATCGAGCCTCGTCTGAGCATGCAGTGGTTCGTGCGCATGGACGAACTCACCCGTCCGGCACTCGATGATGTGCTTTCGGGCGCCGTACGCTTGCACCCCGACAAGTTCTTAGCCACCTACAAGCACTGGATGGACAACGTGCGCGATTGGTGCATTTCCCGTCAATTGTGGTGGGGGCATCGAATTCCGGCTTGGTATGCCCCCGATGGAAGCGTATGGGTAGAGCGCAGCGCAGAGACTGCCGCAGCCCTCACCAATGGAAGTTGGGCGGCATCCGATCTCAAACAAGATGAAGACGTACTCGACACCTGGTTCTCCAGTTGGCTTTGGCCGCTCACGGTATTTGACCCCGAAATCACCCACAAAAGCCCTGCGGAGGCCAACGCAGACCTTCGCTATTATTACCCCACCCAGGTACTGGTTACGGGTCCCGATATTTTATTCTTCTGGGTAGCCCGAATGATGATGGCAGGTAGAATCTACATGAATCAAATTCCCTTTCATGATGTCTATCTAACAGGCATTGTGCGCGACAAACAAGGTCGTAAAATGTCGAAATCGCTGGGGAATAGTCCAGATCCGCTCGATCTAATCGAACGTTATGGTGCCGACAGCCTTCGTATGGGATTGTTGTTGAGTTCGCCTGCAGGCAACGATCT
>VGGT01000013.1 GCA_016868485.1 Bacteroidota bacterium | reverse complement strand
AACTCGCACCCCATGTGCCTTATTTTTTGATGGGCTCCAATCACTCCGCCCTACGAACGGATCACATGCCTGGCCGGATCTTGAGTATTCGCGATGTACTCAACTACCAACCCAAGACCTTGGTAGCCCAATTGAAGGCGATGGGCGTTCACCGCGCCATGTTGGCCAGTAAATGCTTTTACCTCAATGTGGCTCAGCTGAGGTCGACCCTCAAAATCCCGGATGGCGAGGACGCCTACCTGATTTTTACCACTTTATCCGGCAATAGGGCCGTTTGTATTGTGGCCGATCTGTTGTAAGGCTTCCCTCGAATGATACGCCCTTTATAGCCTTTGGATGCCCTTCCGCAGGTGCTTATGGGCTAACAAAGTTGATGCCCAATTGGAAGTAGGGGGTATTCCCCAGGCTGTTGATCTGAGCAAACGGTTGATCGCCGAAAAATCCCCTAAAAAATTCCTTGCCACCGGGTAGTTCATCCGCATCGAAGCTGTAGTCGAGACGAATCCCTGCCTGGGCGTGCATCCACCAATACCCTTTTAATTGGCGAAGGTATTCGAGGCGTGGGCGCAGTTCACCTCTACGGATTTCGAAGCTGCTGCCATTGGGTCCTCGCGATGAAAGCCGCTCGATGCGGTAGCTTTGTCCTTCCAGCTCAAATCCTCCCAAAAGCATGCTGTTTCGATCGATGTTGTAGCGTATGGAGGCCCGGGCCGGCAGGAGCGATTCAAAACCCCAGCGCCGATTGGGTGCCGTCCAATTGAGCATATAAATCGGCAAGTAGTTCAATGCGCCCACCCGGTAGGTACGCACAAGGCCCACGCCCCATTGCTTTCGCTCGTGGGGTCGCTTTCCCCAAATGACCGCTGCAGAAGTGCGCACAACAGGCTGCAGTTCGATTCCAAAATCCCCACTCATGTCGACTGAGGCCTGAACGAGGAGAAACTGCTCCGCATTGAGCGGCTTATAGATGGTCGTGTTCAACCCAGCCGTGCGCAAACCTCCTTCCTTGAGTGCAGTGGCCACTTTATTCTGTTCCGGAGCAGCGGTATCATTCACGATGGGATCCTCCAATTGGTAGCGACTTTCCCAGTAATTGCCGCCCAATTGCCATACCAGGTTGTTGCGGGATATTACAGGTATGCTGGCATTGAATCGGAGCCCCCCCGTCGACTTCACCCTTTCGCTGCGCCCGTATTGGGGGATACTGTCGTCGGCAAATTCTCCCCAATCCGACAAATTCATATCATAACCCAACTGATGATCATAGGCGAGGCTGATGAATCTCTGGGGCGACGTGCCCACAATCCGTGCACTGGCGTAGCTTTTGCTGCTGCCACCCCCGGCCAATGCTGCCGAACCGTAGTCTTCCTCGTCATCGACCCGGCTGCTGTCGGTGCTTTGTGCCTTGGCTTGTAGGCCTACAAAAAACAGTAAAAGCGCAAAAAATAACTGCCGAAAGAAAAATAACCGCATACTATTTCTTTACTGTGACCCGCTGCCAAACATCAGTCCTGCCGAAGGTTTTCACCCCAACATAGCCTCGGATGTCGAGGGTATTTTCATCACGCGCCTTAATGACGCACGAATAGGTATTTCCATTTTCCGGGTCATAGATCGTGCCATTGCCCCATTCTTTTTTACCCGAATAGGTGAAATCCTTGAGTAGGCGGTAGCCTTTGAGGGGAACCTGGCGCATCGACTCATCGGGGTTGTTGCGATCGACTTTGGGTTGACCCGTATTGGGATCATTGGGCTCACGCAACCATACAATCTTTCCGAAGTACTTGTCGGCAATTTTTTCGACTTTCACCCGGGCTTTGCCGTGTGAGGGCTCCCAAACGCCGACGAGTAAATCGCCCTCTGCAGATTGTGCACCCGCATTTTCTGCACCAATAAGGGCCGCAGCTACCCATAAAATCAAGAGTACTTTTTTCATTTTTTATTGTTATTTTTTACATTCGGTCTCAAAAACCACTTCTGCAATGAGGTTGAGATCTGCATCCAGATCTCGCTTCAAATTAACGTCCGCAACGAGGGTAATGGGCCTCCCTTCGAAAAAATCCTCAATGTTCTTTTGCTCTTCGGCTACCTGAAGCTCCCAGGTGCTGTCGCCTACGGCCACTGGATTCAATACCCCCACACGACGCATGTCTGCGCCCGGTGCGGCTAGGGAAAAGGTAATATCAGAAAATAAATCGGCATACAAGCCCGTGCCCGTTAACCGAATTTTGCTGACACGCGCTGAGGTGATTGTCTTTCCTTCAACCGATTCTCGGGCCGGTGTCCATTCCGCTGTGGCTGTATTGGATCCTTCAAAAAGGGGGCCAGAAGCCAGCAGAACTACTTTCCCCGTTTCCAGACTCAACTGCTCTCCACCCCCCGAGCAGCCCAACAGGGCTGCTGCAATCAGGACGAACATTAGACTGTTGCGTAGCATAAGTTATTTTTGGTTTAATTTTAGGTCGACAAAAATAACGGGCGTTTGCCACTGTGCCAAGGAATCGACTTTATTATTATTGCATGACATTAAACCTCCCCTTCAAATATTGCTCTTAGGTGCACAAAATGAAAATCAAGAAGTGAAAGTCAACAAGAACATCGCCATCAGTGAGAGCGGTTTTATTTTTAATCCGGGAACGGGCGACTCATTCAGCACCAATTCAATTGGCCAAGAGGTCATCCGCATGCTGAATGAAGGGAAAACACGCGACGAGATTACCCAGGGTATTTTGGGCCGATATGAAGTGGAAAAAGGAATTCTAGAAAAGGATCTCGATGACTACTTTTTTATGCTTGGCACCTATCATATCGTTCATAACGGCTAGCCAATCGCAGTGGAACCACTAAATAGGGTGCAAAACCGCTCAATGTCGGCCGTGAAAACGCTGAACATTGCACTTACAGGCCTCAACAACATCGACTCGCCCGGGCCGGGCATACCTGTGGCAAGAGCCTTGCGTTCAGGTGGGCTCGACCCGCTGCGCATTATCGGTCTGGCCTACGACAACCTCGAGCCAGGACTGTACATGCACGAACTGATTGATCGTTCTTATCAGATTCCTTACCCTTCAGCGGGATCGGAGGCGTTGTTTCATCGATTAAAAGCCATTCACGAAATCGAGTCGATCGATGTGGTGATCCCCAATTTCGACGCAGAATTGCACAACTTCATGCGCATTTCGGATCGATTGAAATCGGAGTTGGGCATTCGGTCGTTTCTTCCAGACCATCATTCATTCGAAATGCGCCAGAAATCGGCATTGGCCGATTGGGGTGAAAAACTGGGAATCAAAGTTCCTGCCACCCGAACTGCTTTTTCTTGGTCGGAGGCGCGACAAATCGCGTCTGAATGGGGTTACCCCCTGATGGTGAAAGGCAAGTACTACGACGCCTATATGGCATACGATGCAGATCAGGCGGCAGCCTATTTCTTCAAGCTTTCAGCGAAATGGGGCTTGCCCGTTTTGCTTCAACAAATTGTGAAAGGTTCGGAAGTGAACGTGACCGCCTTGGGCGACGGCAGTGGGGGCTGCATCGGGGCTGTGCCCATGCGCAAGATGTATATCACCGACAAAGGAAAGGCTTGGGCTGGGATCACCCTGCACGATGATCGACTCCTCGAAATTGCCCGCACAGCCGTTGCCGGCAGTTGCTGGCGCGGTGGATGCGAACTCGAATTCATCAAAACGCCCGACGACCACTACTACCTCATCGAAATGAATCCACGCTTCCCCGCTTGGGTTTATTTGGCGGTTGGCAGCGGTCAGAACCACCCGGAGGCACTGGTGCGCCTCGCCCTGGGTGAAGCGGTTGAGCCCATGACCCACTATGAGATCGGGAAGATGTTCATCCGCTACAGCTACGACCAAATCGTGGACCTCAAAGAATACGAGCACATCAACACCCATGGCTGGCTCTAAGTTGTGCCCGCTCAACCATTAGACTCTACCCTTACCCGCTCAACCAAATAGACTCTACCCTTACCCGCTCAACCATTAGACTCTACCCTTACCCGTTCAACCAACAGACTCTACCCTTACCCGTTTAAAACCCAGCAACCGATGCTCCCCTACGAAAGACCCATCATCACCCGATACAACCCAGGCATTACCAACAAATTCGGGAGTAGGGTCGACTATTTCCCCTTCACCCAAATCGACGGCGTGCCTGTCAAGAAGCTCATCGAGGCTTATGGTTCGCCCTGCTTTGTGCTTTCCGAACGCACCATTCGCGATACCTATCGGAATGCACTGCGCGCCTTCTCAACCCGTTACCCCAAGGTGCAGTTTGCTTGGAGTTATAAAACCAACTACCTCAACGCTGTATGCCAGGTCTTTCATCAGGAAGGCGCCTGGGCAGAGGTGGTCAGCATGTTCGAATACCAAAAAGCCATCCTCAACGGAGTACCTGGCGAGCAGATCCTATTCAACGGCCCGGACAAAACCGCCGATGACCTTCGGATCGCCTTGCAAAACAATTCCCTGATCCACATCGACCACTTCGACGAGCTGTACTTACTCAGCGAAATCGTTCGCGACAGCGGAAAAAAAGCAAGGGTGGCGATTAGAATCAATATGGACACCGGTGTTTATCCACAGTGGGACCGATTTGGCTTCAATTATGAGAATGAAACAGCCTGGGAAGCTGTGCAGAAGATCATGGGACAGCCCAACATGATTTTAACGGGTCTGCATTGCCATATAGGAACCTATATGTTGAGCACCCGGGCCTATCACCTCGCTGCGACAAAATTGGCTCAACTGGCACTGCGGATCAAAGGTCAGTACGGCCACCGCATCGCCTACATCGACATCGGAGGGGGGTTCGCTTCGGGCAATACGCTAAAAGGCTCCTACCTTCAGGGTTCGGATATCATCCCTACGATGGACGACTATGCGGAGGCGATCTCCACCGCATTGCTTGGAAGTGGCATACCCACCGCCGAATTGCCCAGCCTTTATTTGGAGGCGGGCCGGGCCCTGATCGATGATGCCGGGTATTTGCTGGGGAGTGTAGTGGCCATCAAACGACTGAGCGACGGCCGACGGGCCACCATCATGGACTTTGGCGTTAATTTGTTGTTCACCTCGTTTTGGTATGACCACCGCATCACCCCCGCTCAGGAATTCAGTAGGCATACCGAAGATATGGTGGTCTATGGGCCTTTATGCATGAATATCGATGTGGTACGCGAAAACATTTCACTCCCCCTCTTAAACAGGGGCGATCATGTGGTGGTGCACCGGGTTGGGGCCTACAACATGACCCAGTGGATGCAGTTTATTTCGATGCGCCCAAATGTGGTGATGATTGACTGTGAGGGCGGTGTTCATTTGGTTCGGGCGCGTGAAACTGTCGATACGCTGAATCAACAAGAACAAACGCCTGATCATTTGCAAAAAATTCAATAGTTTAGTTTAATTCGAATATTCGGGCACAAGTTCATGCAATCCCAAAGCCTAATTTCTTGGTGGCAAGGCATCCGAAACAGCTACGCTCAGCTTTTCTTTTCCCTGAGTCCGTGGGTAGGCTGGGGGTCGATTATGGCCAGTTTCGCCTCACCTTGGCTTGGATTGTGGGGATTGGCCTCGGTGTTGGCCACCAATGCCTTGGCTACTTTAGCGGGTCAGGATCGACAAGCCATCAAAGAAGGGATGTTTGGATTCAATGCCCTGCTTTTGGGACTTGCCCTTGCATACCGCTACCATCCCAACCCCACATTGGCCGTGGTTTGGTTGAGCGCGATGGTGCTGTTGGTGTTGTTGACTGTATGGATGAGCAAGCGACTGGCCCTGTCTGGTCTACCCGCGCTCACTCTACCTTTTGTTGGCAGTATGTGGGTGGTGGTATTGGCATCGGAACGCTTGCCCGGACTGGAACCAGCGCACCACTTCGCTGCAGGCCGCTTTGAATATTCACTTTTTGGCCTGGGGATGCCCTCCATTCTCGATGAATCTGAGCATTTTGGACTACCCTTGTTTTGGTCGTCCTATTTTAAGGTGTTATCGGCCACCTTTTTCCAACCCAAAGTGGCCACGGGAATCCTTCTGTTTATAGCGTTGCTGATTCACTCGCGCATTCAGGTGCTCCTCACCCTTTTGGGCTTCAGTATGGCCTTTCTTTCCTTCCGCTATTTAGGAGCCGACACCGACAGCTTGGTATATCAACTCGCCGGGCCCAATTTCTTTTTCTTGGCCATCGCAGTCGGGGGGTTTTATTTGATTCCCTCCACCGCATCATGCTTGACTGTGGTTGCCTTAACCCCCGTTCTAGCGCTCATACACTTGGCCCTTATGCCCGTTTTGCATCGGTTTGGACTAGCACCCTACACCTTGTCCTTCAATCTGCTGACCATCTTGCTTTTGTTTTTGCTGAAACAACGTTCTGTTTGGCACCCCTGGCTGGAGTTAACCGGCATTCAGTACTACAGTCCTGAAAAAGCCCTCTACAAGCATCAAGCAGGGATCCGTTGGCGGAGGGAATCGCGCTATGCCCGTTTTCGCTTGCCCATCTGGGGTGCGTGGAAAATTAGTCAGGGCTACGATGGGCAGCACACCCACCTGAAAGAGTGGGGCAAGGCCCTCGATTTTGTGGTATGTGATGAACAGGGCCGGCATTTCTGTGGGCAAGGCAACCAACCCGAAGATTTTTATGGATACGGGAAACCTGTGGTTGCTCCCTTAGAGGGGTATATCCACCGAATCGATAACCACGTCTATGATAACGAGGAAATAGGGGATGTTGATACCGATCGGAACTGGGGGAATTGCGTCGTTATCAACCACAACAACGGACTTTACTCGCTTTTGGCACACCTAAAGAAGGACAGCATACAGGTAGTGGTCGGTCAGTGGGTGGAGAAGGGCACGCTCATCGGGAGTTGCGGAAACAGTGGCCGCTCCCCCGAGCCGCACCTTCATTTTCAAATCCAAACCACCCCAGAAGTAGGCGCCAAAACCCATGCGTATCCCATGGCCTACTTTATGGAATACAAGGACGGCAAGGAGCAGTTGCGTTGCTTTGAAGTACCGCAGGAAGATTGTTTGGTGGCGAACATCGAGCCCGATGGGGTGTTGGCTGCTGCCCTGAGGTTCAAACCGGGCATGCGGCTCAAATGGACCTGTTCAGATACCGCCGCCCTGGCAGCTGTTGTGGAGTGGCGATGCGCTACCGATGCCTACAACCAAACCTACCTCGAATGCATGGATACGGGCGATCTGATGTGGTTTTCCCACGATGGGGTTATGTTTCATGCCTTCGATTATGAGGGCAAACGATCGTCGCTCCTCTACCGCTTCTATTTGGCCGCCTACCGCATCTTCATGGCTGAACAACAGGGCGTTACGATTCATGAGCTTATTCCACCCATCGATTATGGAAATCGATTCATCTTGGCCATTCACGACCTATTCGCCCCATTTTTTTCATTCTACCCCATCAACTATCGTTCATCATTCGGTTCATTGTCGGGCGCGGAGTCCCAGGATCCAGACATTCGCGTCATCGAATCAGCGGTGGACTCAAATTTTCTGAACCTTAGGGGGGCGGCATCGAATAGCCGGTTTATTATAGGCCCTACGGGCATCAACGAATGGTCGATGAGCGGGTCCGACGGCTTTGTCGCTTCCTACAACTGCCGCATTCTGGGATAATTCAGTTACCGATGCGTCTAACCAATCTGCCATTTTTTTGGGTATTGATCACAACAGTCTGTTTTTATGGGGAAGCATCCGCCCAAGGCATTTCTAATAAAGTGGTTATAGACAGCATTTCATACCAACAATTCATGAATGGAGATGTAAGCGGCCTGCGCCAAACATTAAAAGAAGCTCAGGCGGCGCAGGTCGACTTTTTCTACTTGCGCCTGCGTGCAGCGCTGTTGTATACCCGCTTAGGTCATTTTGAAAGGTCATACCCCCATGCACATCGGCTGATGCAAATAAATCCTTATGATACCCTTGCTCAGCGTTTATGGCTGTTGGCACTCCGATACACAGGCAGACGAACCGAAGAGCTCCGCTGGTTGTCGACCTGCGATTCAGCCAGCTTTCGTCGACTCACCGGTACTGATCGAATCCGCACAGATTCTCGCATTCAATGGGAATCCCTTTCTATGGGTCTTGGTCATTTGATGGAAGAAAATTATGCATCACGACGCGACAACCCCTTCTTAGAATCAGGCTCGTTGTATACCGAGCGCACCCTTCAGGGGCCCATGAACATGCTTTCTGTAGTGGTTGAAGGGCGTTTGGGGAAACCCTCCGCGCGCAACAAGGCCTATTGCTGGAGAACCATCCATTCTGTGGGTGTATTTCAATCCCAACCACAAGGTGCTTGGGAAGTGTTGAGCCAAAACCCAACTTTGACGAATCAGCGATTCGTGCGATCCTACTCGATTGGCGCCCTTCAGGTTCATGGACTATGGGAATACACCCCAACCCGAGCCCGAAACGGGTCGATCGGCCTAATCTGGGGAACTTTTACCGAAAATTCGAAGCATCTGAGCAGTGTTTTGCTCCCCAATTCAATCGAATTAGCCCCGGTCGACTGTCTTTATTCCAATCAATCACTATTAGCCTCAATTTACAGGCGGCACCGAATCCAGGGAGCGGAACTGATGGCCTCTGTGGGCTATGCGAATCATGCGAAACAACCGCATATGCAATTCGACGCCGGGCTCACCTGGTTTCCTGGTGGACGGAGCTCCCTTTTTTACACCGGCAGTTGGAGTGGCTTATTTTCGACCCCGTCCGATGGCATTGCCGCTCGCCATATTCTCGCCCACAAACTTGGTTGCCGCGTCAACAAAAGATGGTGGGCTGAAGGCGAATACATGGGTGGTCTTTGGTTTTCAGACCCGTCGGGTGCGGGCGGACCATCGGCTTCTGGCCTGTCGGGAGCGCGTGGGCTGTCGAACTACACCCGTCCACTTACTTTTCAGACGTTCAATACGGTTGAACCCATCCTGAGCCTAGCCGGTGTGGGTTTAGTCAGGTACCACCGAGGAGGGGCTCTTCGATTAGGCTACCAACGACAAATCCGTGAGACCACATTTTACAGCATTCGCCAAGTACCCGGATCAACGACCGAAACAATCCTCGAACGAAACCCTCATACCCTTCATCTTTTTAACCTTATCCTTACTTTGAAACTGCATTCAACCACCTAAACCACAAAACCATATGCACGCAACCCGATTGCTTTTCATAGCCCTAGTCTTTTCGGTAATTGTTTCGCCGCATGCAAGCGGAGGCGATGACCCTATGCAGCAAAAAATGCGCAGTGCCTTCGAGCGAAGCTACGTTTTAGAGAAAGAAAAAAGATACACCGAAGCGATGAACGCCCTTCAGACCCTCAATCAACCCAATGAATACCCTGTGAACCTGAGGTTGGGTTGGTTGGCCCATCATGCCGGACAGTATGCCCAATCGGTCGGCTATTACAAAGCGGCGCAAAAGCTTCAACCGAAGGCTACCGAGCCTTTATGGGGCCTCCTTCTGCCCCTCAATGCAGAGGAAAATTGGATCGAAGCCGAAAAAGTGTACCTGTCGATTTTGGCGTTGGATGCCAAGAACAGTTCGGCCAATTATCACCTGGGCCTGATTTATTATTACCGCGAGGATTACGCACAGGCCAAAAAGTATTTAGATGCATCACTGGAGCTATCGCCCTTCGATTATTACTCCATACTGATGAGCGCTTGGACCCGCCTGTTTTTGGGGCAAACCGATGACGCGGCTCGATTATTTGATCGGGTTTTGCTGAATACCCCTGGCGATCAGTCGGCACAGGAAGGACTGGCCCGCATTCGGTAAACCCTATCGCTTCGCTTGCAAGCAACTCTTCGCTTGCTAGCAACTCGTCGCTTCGCTTGCAAGCGATTTCTCGCTATTTTTGGGGATTAATCACCCCCTATGAACCGAAAAAACCAGCTGACGGCCATCTGCCTATGCCTCTTGTTCTCCTGCACCCTCAACCCGGCTGAGGCCCAGATAACGGCAAAAAAACCAACCATTTCAGGCATTGATCCCAAGAACTTCGATACCGATGTGGTGCCCTGCGATAATTTTTACCGCTTCGCCACGGGTGGTTGGATGAAAGCCAATCCGCTCCCTTCAACAGAAAGTCGCTGGGGTACTTTCAACAAATTGGGGAAAGACAACGATGAAAAAATCCGGGTAATCCTGGAGCAGCGCACGAACAGCGGCGTGAATTACCCCAAAGGAAGCCCAGATCAGCTGGTAGCCGATTTCTACCGTTCGGCATTGGATGAAGCGACGCTGAACCAGAGAGGATTCGAGCCCATTCGCGGCCGCCTGAAAACAATCGACACTTGGAGCGATCGGGGAAGCCTCATGAATTTGCTCGCTGAGATGCGTTGGGAAGGTTATGCGCCCTTCTTTGGCTTTTATGTAGGTTCAGATGCCAAAAAAAGTGACCAAAACATCGTGAATTTAGGTCAGGGCGGCCTTTCCCTGCCAGATCGTGACTACTACCTTAAGTCCGATTCGAACTCATTATCCATTCAAGTCGCGTTCCGCACCTATGTCGACCGACTTTTCTCCCTCAGTGGCGATCGGGCCGAACTTCAAGCCGGTGCACGCATCTTTGCCCTGGAAAAACAACTGGCCGAGGCCAGCATGACACGGGTAGACCGGCGTGATCCCGATAAAACCTACAACAAATACGCATACAACGACTTCAAGCGACCCGATCAATTTGGCTTCCTGGCTTGGGATGATTTCTTTTCGGCCTTTGCAACACCCAGTTTCGACTCGCTCATCGTGGGTCAACCCGCCTACCTCAAAAGTCTCCAGGCATTGCTGTCGACCCTTACCGATGACGACCTCCGCCTCTACCTAAAATGGAATGTTTTGAACGGAAGCGCGGGACTGCTCGGAGCAGAAGCAGAACAAGCACGATTCGATTTTTACCAAACCACCCTCAGCGGCACCAAACAAATGAAGCCCCGCTGGGAACGAGCCATCGACCTCACCAATGGAAATATGGGAGAAACCGTTGGGCAACTCTTTGTCCGCGAGCATTTTTCCCCCGAATCGAGAGCGCGTGTGGAAGAAATGGTGGAAAATCTTCGCGGCGCTTTCCGCGAGCGCATCCAAAAGCTGGGTTGGATGAGTGTGGCCACGCAACAGCAAGCGCTGAAGAAACTTGAGGCTTTTCGCTACAAAATCGGCTATCCCGACCAATGGAAGGACTACAGCATGCTCGATATTCGCAGCGATCGACTCTACGAAAATGTGCTTCAGGTGCGCCGCAGAGGCATGGAAATCATGCTCGCCCGCATAGGTAAGCCCGTCGACCGCAATGAATGGGGCATGACCCCCCAAACCGTCAACGCTTATTACTCACCCAGCCTAAATGAGATCGTTTTTCCGGCTGGAATTCTCCAACCGCCTTTCTTCAACGCGCAAGCAGAAGATGCTGTGAATTACGGTGGCATCGGAGCGGTCATCGGCCATGAATTCTCGCACGGATTCGACGACAAAGGCAGCAAATTCGATGGAAAAGGCAACCTCAGCAATTGGTGGTTGGATGACGACCGTCGGCGATTCGACTCCATCACGGCGATGATCACCCAACAGTTTGAAGCGTTCCAGCCACTGCCCGATCAACGCATCGACGGCAAACTCACATTGGGCGAAAACATAGCGGATTTAGCGGGCTTAACCATGGCCTACCATGCCTACAATAAGGCCTACGGCGGGCAACCTACCTTCTTCGATGGCATGAGCTGGCAACAGCGGTTCTTCGTGGGCTGGGCCCAGGTTTGGGCACAGAACATTTCGGAGAAGGAGCTGCGGAAGCGCCTGATCACCGATAGCCACTCACCGGGCGAATACCGGGTGCTTGGTCCCTTGTCGAATCTGAAAGAATTTCAGGAGGCCTGGGGATGCCCGGGCACCAACCTGCGTATGGATGTTCCCGCGTCGGGCAGAATTACCCTTTGGTAGTCTGTCCTAGGCGAGGTTGTGGAAGACATTTTGAACGTCTTCATCCTCTTCCAAAAATTCGATCAGCTTCATAGCCTCTTCCTCCTGCGCCTCTGAAAGCTCAGTGAAGCTGAGGGGGATGCGCTGCAATTCCGAGCTAATGACCGGCAACCCGCGTGTCTCGAGCGCCTTTTGCATTTGTCCGAAGTCGGCAAATGCGGCCACCACCACCACTTCATCGTCCTCTGCGCGGACGTCTTCGGCGCCATAATCAATCAGTTCCAATTCCAGATCCTCGAGCGATAAATCTTCCGCTTTGATCCGGAATATCCCCTTGCGCTCAAATAGAAACGACAGCGAGCCGGTTGTTCCCATAGAACCCCCGTATTTACTGAACAAATGGCGGACATTCGCTACCGTGCGGGTGGGGTTGTCGGTGGCTGTTTCCACCACAATGGCCACGCCATGCGGACCATATCCCTCGTAAACTACCTCCTCGTAGTCCTTCTCATCTTTGTTGGTCGCCCGTTTAATGGCCGCTTCTACACGGTCTTTGGGCATCAAGGCGCCTTTCGCATTTTGGATGGCTACCCGCAAACGCGAGTTGTTCTCAGGATCTGGACCCCCAGCTTTGGTAGCCATGGTAATTTCTTTGCTGATGCGCGGAAAAATGCGCGACATCTTGCCCCATCTGGCCATCTTCCTGGCCTTTCGGTATTCAAATGCTCGTCCCATGATTATCTGATTTGATTCCCAATGCTTCTTCTACGTAAGCAAAAGTAGAGAGTATTTCGGGTTTGCCGTTCACTATGGCCACATCGTGCTCGAAGTGCGCCGAAGGGAGTCCATCAGCGGTCACCACCGTCCATTTATCGGCCAGGGTTCGCACCTGACGACGCCCCATATTGATCATTGGCTCGATGGCCAGCACCAGCCCCTCCTTCAGAATTGGGCCACTTCCTTTGCGGCCATAATTGGGCACCTCCGGCTTTTCGTGCAGGCTTTTACCCAAACCGTGTCCGACCAACTCACGCACCACACCATAACCATGCCGCTCCGCGTGCTCCTGTATGGCGTATGAAACATCACCTATTCTATTGCCCACAACCATCTGCTCGATGCCTTTATACAGACATTCTCGGGTAACCTGTAACAATCGCGCCACGGGCAAAGCCACTTCACCGACGGCAAAAGTATAGGCGTGATCCCCATAAAAACCATGCAAACGTGCCCCGCAATCGACACTCAGTATATCGCCCTCACGCAGCGGCTGCTGATCGGGTATTCCGTGCACAACCTGGGCATTGCGCGACAAGCAGAGCGTATTGGGAAATCCATACATGCCCTTAAAAGCGGGCTCCGCGCCCTCAGCACGGATGTAGTCTTCCGCCATGCGGTCGAGGTGCAGGGGAATGGCGCCTACACGAATCTCACGAGCCAACATCCCCAAGGTTCGGCTCACCACTTGGGCTGCCTCGCGCATGAGGGCAATTTCTTCGGACGTTTTATAGTTAATCACCCCTTCCTCCAACGTGAAAAAAACCCACCTCCGCCTCCTTTGGTGCGCTTCTTCCCTTTTTGGTTGTAGTGCGCCTCACGATCGATCAATTGGTGGCGGTATTCGCCATCTTCGGGGTGCAGCATCATGTAAATTTCACCCCAGCCCCTGAAACCCCCAACATTTCGGTCGTCGATGAACAGGTCGGCGTTGACTTTTCGGGATGTCACACCCGCCTCAAATACCTCTTCCGGATAGTTCTTATTGACAGCGTAGAATTCCACCCCATTAGAACGACAATATTCAACGGCATCTTCTAGTGCTTTACCCTCTCGGATGGTCCACAGAATTAACTTATGGCCTTTAGACTGTAGGCGCTTCAGCGTATCAAAAGCGAAGAGCATTTCCTCACCAATGGCCGGATAGGCGTGCTCAACAACCGTTCCGTCGAAGTCGACCGCAATAACTTGTCCGTTTTCGTGAATCATATTCCCCTTTGCCGTTAATCGAGCTCCTTATTCAAACGCTGCTCAAGTGCCTTACATGGTAAAGACACTCCCGTATTGGGCATCTTTTGGTTCAATGCAAAGCACAGGAATCTGGTGGGCATTGTAAACAATATGTTCCTCCTCGCTGCCGGTGAATCGATCGAGTAAACCGCGGTCATCACCCGTCATGATCACAATAAGATCCGCATCAACCTGAGCCGCATAATCCAAAATTTGCTTGTCGTAGGCCTTACCCCCCGCCTCTTCATGCACCAAAGCCGTTTTTATCCCGTGATCGTCGAGCATTTTTTGTGCAAACTGCACATTTCTCTGAACGGAAGCGGATAAAAATTCGTCGGATTCCGTGGCCGCGAACAGATGCACAGCTCCCTGAAACAAGGAGGCCATGGCGGCTGTTTGGCTGATCTTTTGCTTGCTCTCGCGGGTTGAATCGATGGGCACAACGATCGTCTGATAACCATGAGCCTTCATTGGGCGTTGTTGCACGATGATATCGGGCACACTGCTCAATTCCGATACTTTTAAGGCGTTCGGGCCGATGATGTGTTGCAGTCCACGGATGCCGTGGGTTCCCATGATGATGAGCCGTGCTTTCGATTTCTCTGCAAATTCGGGAATGGTCGTGAAAATACTTCCTTCTTCCATCTCAAAATCTGCGGCCACACCCTGTTGACTGCTGATGGAATCGGCCAATCGCCGAAGCTTATCGTACAAATTTTTCAAGGTCAACTGCTCGCGCTTCATCAGGTCCTTTGTCTCGCTGTTCACCACATGAAGCAACAAAATCCGATCCTGAGCAGCTTTTGCCACCGCCACAGCATGTTGAAGGGCGCATTCCGAAGGAGCAGAGAATTGAAAGGGCACTAAGATCAAATGTTCGTCGGTGTGGGTCATAGCGAAGCCGTTTTTAGAAGTGCGAATTTACGAAAAATGCCGGCCACTTGAATTATTCGATGCGCTCCAAGGCGCCAAGGGTCGGGCTCGGTGCCCTCGCCTGGTCTATGAGATCCGTTTGGAGCCGGCCTCCATACAATCCCCTCAAATCGATCCCACGCTGAAAAGCGGGCGACAGCGTGTCGATGCTGAAATCGTTGTCGGATGGGTTCTTGAATTTGGGATTGGTGTAGAGCAATTGAACCCCCGGTCGTTGGGTATCGGACTGAATGATGCTATAACTGAGCGATGTTGAAATCGGCCCACTTCCTGAACTGTCGAGCACGAGCTCATTGGAACGACTACCCCAGACCAAGCTGTTTTCCAGCTCGAGATGGGTAGGACTCGGACTGTTGTTGTAGTCGCGATTCGATAACCCAAAGACCGGGTATCCACGTTGAAAACCCGAGTTCAGGTGCACAAAAGTACAATGGCGAAAGCGATAGTGGCCTCCATAATCGCCTAGAAAATTGTACAAGCCACAATTACTGACCAACATATTGTACGCGTCGATTCGTGCTGTATAGGCCAAAAGACCCACAACCGCACAGTTGTGTATGCGTGTTTTGTTGATGATCACGTTGACCGAGTCGGCATCTGCTGGCAATGAGTCGACCCGAATTCCTATGGTTCCGTTGCGTAAGTCGAGGTTTTCGATTCGGTGACCTGTGCTTCCCCTAAGCAAGTGAATACCGTTCCACCCACCCGCCAGATCGCGGTATAAAGGATCGAGGCGGTCGCCCCTCATGCGCACCGGTTGCGCCGGTGTTCCTTCGATACGCAGGGTACCCTCTACAAAGAGGGACGAATTTTTGTTGAAATAAACCCGCGTGCCTTCGCGTATGGTGAGGGTGCATCCACTATCCACCAATACTGAGTTGTAGACAACAATCGGCAGGGTGTTGTCCCAGACCATATTACAATCTAAAACCTCCTCATTAAAAAACACGGCATTTTGACCGTAGGCCACCAATTGGACCGCCTTGGTGCGGTTGCCCGACCGAAAAACCACAGAATCGGTGACGAGAAAGGGGGTGTTCTGTTGGTTGGGGTCGATGGTAACCTCCACGAAAATGTATAGGCTGTCGCGCGCCCGGAGTTCGACTTCGGTGAGGGCGTTGGCCGGAATACCGTTAATGTTGATCCTGTAGGCCGAACCGCCCGATTGTTTTCGTCCGGCCAAATACACTTCATCAATCAAAATGTTGCGGCCCTCATCGTTGTAGATTTTGAACCGCTTGGTGATGCTGCCGGCCCCTACCAGCAAGGTATCAAACAAAACAGTGTCTGTTTCGCAACGCAATTCTAAATCCGCATTGGCCACGAACCGTTCGGGTCTGCATCCCCCAACACCTAAAAAAACAATGATTATTGCGGCTCCGAATAGATGGAAAGCAGCGTTTTTGGGG
>VGGT01000012.1 GCA_016868485.1 Bacteroidota bacterium | reverse complement strand
GGGTTTTCAAATGAGGCGTTCGATCGAGGGGGCGACGGGGTAACCCTTGTCTTTATGAAATGAGTGGCCTCAGGCCCTCAGGGCAAATAGTCTTTGCTTATCCTATCTTTGTGCGAACTGCTTCTCTTTGTACGAACTGCTTCATTCGATTCAATCATAAACCTTTAGCCTCCTGATGAATAAGATTTACTCCGACGCACGACTGGCCACGGCCGATATACCCCACGGTGCAACCCTTATGTTGGGGGGCTTCGGACTCTGCGGAATTCCTGAAAATTGCATTTCGGCTTTGGTAGACAGCGGGGTGCGTGACCTCACCTGCATCTCCAACAACGCGGGCGTTGATGATTTTGGGATCGGATTGCTCCTGCAAAGGCGGCAGGTTCGAAAAATGATTTCGAGTTATGTGGGCGAAAACGCGGAGTTCGAACGGCAGCTGCTCAGCGGCGAATTGGAAGTAGAACTCATCCCCCAAGGCACACTGGCCACTCGGTGCCTGGCCGCCGGTTACGGTATGCCGGCGATCTATACCCCTGCCGGTGTGGGTACAGAAGTGGCCGAAGGAAAAGAAGTGCGTCGGTTTGGCGCGCAAGACTACTTGCTCGAAATGGCCTTTCAAGCCGACTTTGCTTTGGTTAAAGCCTGGAAAGGCGATGCCCACGGGAACCTCATTTTCCGTGCCACCTCCCGAAATTTCAATCCCCTGATGGCTATGGGAGGAAAAATTACGATCGCCGAGGTGGAAGAGTTGCTTCCGGCGGGTGCACTCGACCCCAATCAAATCCATACCCCAGGAATTTACGTGCACCGGATCTTTCAAGGGAAGGACTATGAAAAGCGAATCGAACAACGAACGGTTCGCCAGCGAGGCGGCGTTTCCGACCCAAGCTAAGTCGGCGGCCCTCTTTCAATGTTGTTATTGATCAGCTAGAAAGATGCAATGAACGCGACGGATTCGTGCCATTTGATTTGGTTGCGCAACGACCTGCGCATACATGATCAACCGGCCTTGTTTGCAGCCGCTCAAAAGCAAGTCCCACTGGAATTTGTTTATGTATTGGATGAGCGTTTGATCGGATCCACCGCTTGGGGGTTTAACCGGTCGGGTCGGCGTCGTTTGTCGTGGATGATGGCCAATGTTCAGGAGCTTCACCGCCAGCTGGCATCATTCGGGCACACGCTCTACGTGGCCTTAGGTCATCCGGTTGATCTAATAACAAAGAGACTCGCTGCCGGAGGGGTTAGTCAGGTTTTTTTGAATGATGAGCCCGGTTTTGAGGAGCAGAAAGATGCCGATCAACTGAGGTCGTTTGCAGCCGCAAGGGGTATTCCCTGCAGCCTTTTTTCAGGTGGCGATTTGTTTGACTTTTCGCAGGTATCCCATTTTCTTGATCACCAAGGACAGGGTTTCACGCCGTTCAGGCAGAAATTGGAACGGACGGGCTTTGTTCCCCATGAGCCGCTTCAGCTGCCTGATTTAAGTCGATGCAGTTCATCTTATACAGAATCTATCCACGGCAGGGATGGTTTCTTGGTCGATTGCAAACAATGGCAGGCGCAAATGGGGTTCAAACCCGAGCAAAAAGTTCCAGCGCACAATGATCGTGGCTTGGTTTTTGAACTATATCAGGATTTACCCGTCGATTCCCGAGGCGATTTTACGCCCCAACCCGGTGAAAGGGGCGGTTTGGAGCGCCTGCACGATTATTTTTTTGTAGGCAGAAGCCTACAGACCTACAAAGAAACCCGAAACGGCATGATTGGAAGCACATTTTCCACCCGTTTTTCGCCTTGGTTGGCGGTGGGGAGCCTGTCGGCAAGGAGTATTTGGGCAGAAAGCCTGCGTTTTGAAGCCACATACGGGCGCAATGAAGGCAGCGAATGGCTGCGGTTTGAGTTATTGTGGCGGGAGTATTTCCGTCACCTTTCTCGCCTTTGGGGGCGGCGCTTGTTTATGCCCGAGGGTGCATCGACCGCACATTTTCCCAGGACGGAACGAGCGAGCGCCCCATTCGAACAATGGTGTACGGGTAAAACCGGACATCTGTTCATCGATGCCCACATGAACGAACTCTCTTCTACCGGTTGGATGAGCAATCGGGGTCGCCAGGTGGTGGCAAGCTATCTGGTGCATCACCTGCATGGCGACTGGCGCGCTGGAGCCGCCTGGTTCGAACACCAGCTCATCGATTATGATGTGGCCAGTAATTACGGCAACTGGACCTATCTGGCTGGTGTAGGTACTGACCCTCGGCCGAACAGGGTATTCAATCCGGACCTTCAGGCCGATCGGTACGACCCTTCGGGTTCGTACAGGCGAAAATGGACAAGCTGAAACTCCTTTTTTCGCACCTAAACTCCTATTTCCGAACCTAAAGTCCTGCTTTTCTGCGCCGGCGTTCGGCGGATAGCAGAGCCAACTCGCGCGACATTTGACCGGCCATGCTCGTATTTTCTTGAGCACGACGCACCAGGTAAGGTAAAACCGCAGGAACGGGACCATACGGAAGGTACTTGGCCACGCGATAACCTGCATGGGCAAGGTTGAAGCTGATGTGGTCGCTCATCCCTTTGAGTTGGGCCGACCAGATCCGAGGGTCGCCCGGCGCAATGCCCAGGTCCCCCATGCGGGTGATCATTTTCATGTTACTGTCCTCATTATGACTCCCGCAACAAAGAGCCATATGCTCGATATGGTCTAAGCAGAAACGTACCGCCTCATCAAAATCCCGGTCGGTCGAGGCTTTGTCGGGTTGAATGGGACTCGGAGCATGGTGAAGCGCTGCCCGATCACGCTCTTTTTCCATATAGGCCCCCCGAACCAATTTTACGGCAAAATGACATCCGGCTGCATTCATTTGATCGAACGTACTTTTGAGGTACGCCAATCGGTCATGTCGATACAATTGCACGGTTTGATAGACAATGGGTTTGATGCGGTTAAACGCCAAAACCAGCTCATGCACAAGCGAATCGATGGCATCCTGAATCCAACTCTCCTCTGCATCCACCAAAACCGCCTGATCCGCATCGGCAGCGGCTTGAACGATGCGTCTCACACGCGATCGAACCCGATTCCACTCCGGCAAATCCCCTGCGGCAGCAGGAGGTATGGCCCCCACTTGTTCGAGTAGATCCGCCGGGGCCACCCCACTTACTTTAAAGACAGCGAAAGGTATCCGATCATCGCCTCGAGCCTGATGAATCGTTCGGATAATCTCATCCGCGCAGGCATCAAAGGCCGCATCGCCCTCCATTCCCTCAACCGAATAATCGAGAATGGTTCCCACGCTGCCTCGCGCCAGTTGGGCCACCGCAGGTTCACATTCATCGATGGTTTCGCCCCCACAAAACTGTTTATAAACGGTCTTTCGAATCGCCCACTGTATGGGGAGCCCAATCCGAATGGCCCATTGAGCCAATCGGCTTCCCCAATCGACCAACCAAGGGGAGCCCATCATGCGAAACAAAAAGTAGGAGTCGCGCAGCTCCGCATCGGAAAAGCGAGAAAATGCGATTTGGGTGTTGTTGAAGTTGGGGGCTTGACTAGACTGCATAGCGTTTGTTGCGAATCGCTGCAAAGATAAGAGAGAAGATGGGGTGGAGGATAGGGCTTTGAACGGACCGATGGAGGGCGGGTGTACTCAATCATAAGCACCCATGAGCCGTAGGTAATCGCGCACCTGCAATCCAAAATCGGTGCGCTCCTTTTCGTTGGTGAAAATGGATGCTACCCCTTGTCCATGCACCAAACATTCAATGTTCTCTCGGTTTTCGATGGCTCCGTACAGTCGGGCCAGTAGATGGTGGTGTTCTATGGGTGGATCTTGTGGGCTGCAACGGAGGGTATCGATGGCCATGGGCGAAGAAGGATGAGATAAAATCAAAAGGGTTGGATTTGAGGGGAAGGCGGACGAGCGGCAAAGGCGCGCCAACGATAAACCTCTAAGGGCTGTAGGGTGTCCTGTATCCGAACATAATAATAGCTCCGTATGTTGCGGAAAAACAAGAGGTTAGACGAACGCATGTGGAAACTCGGGTTTTCGAATGGCGCAGGCTCCACTTTGGAAAGGGAAGATTGACACCCCATGATGTTGAATAGAATCGGTATCAGGAGTTGAATAGACAAACCGGATAAAATATGCGGGCTTTTTAGCATAAGTAGCGAACAACGACGCCCGCTGCTTGTTTGAAAAAAGATGAACTTCAATGGCATGCCTCCCCTCAATCGGCCAGGTCCTTTTCGTGAAATACGGTTGATTTTGGGCGATCAGCTGAACCGCGGGCACAGCTGGTTTCAGAGCGGTCGACCCGATGTGCTGTATGTGATGATGGAATGCAGGAGCGAGACCGACTACTGCCAACACCACATTCAAAAGATTGTCACCTTTTTCATGGCCATGCGTCGTTTTTCTCTTTGGATGCAAGAAAACGGCCATGCCATTTTATACATTACCCTCGACGACCCCGAGAACAAGCAGTCGGTGGCGGGCAATCTCGATTGGGTGGTGGCAAAATACCCATGTTCATCGGTGGCCTGGCAAGAACCCGATGAATTCAGGCTTGATCAGGAACTAAAGCTTTGGGCCAAGCAAGCCCCAATCGAAGCCTACAGTGTCGGCACAGAACATTTTTACACCGAAAGAAACGAGACGGCCTTATTTTTTGCCGGGCGCAAAACCTGGCGAATGGAGTATTTCTATCGACAAATGCGCCGCAAACACGGCATCCTGATGCAGGGCGAACAACCGCAGGGGGGTGAATGGAATTTTGATGCAGAAAACCGAAAGCCAATCCCCGCGGCGGTGGTCATCCCAGAATTGCCTATGCCCGAACACCGAACCTCAGGCTGGGGCGATTGGCTCAAACAACAGGGAGTGCAAACCATCGGCGAGCTGCCCGAAAAACTCATGTGGCCCACAGCGCCCGATGAGGCCCGAACCATCCTGGAGCATTTTATGGAAAGACTGCTGCCTTCCTTTGGGCACTTCCAAGATGCCCTTACCCGTCGACACGACTTTTTATTCCACTCCAGGCTGTCGTTTGCCCTCAATGCAAAGCTCATCAGCCCCAACGAGGTGGTTCGAGCGGTAGAGCAAGCCTGGATGAGCGAGCCCGACCGTTATCCGCTGGCATCCGTAGAGGGATTTATCCGTCAAATACTCGGATGGCGCGAGTATGTTCGCGGGGTCTATTGGGCACATATGCCTGGTTATGGTGTGCTGAATCAGCTGCAACACCAGCGCAGCTTGCCGTCTTGGTATTGGACAGGGGAGACGCACATGGCCTGCATGCGTCATGCCATCGGTCAGACCCTTCAGCAGGCCTATGCTCACCACATCCAACGGCTCATGATCATCGGGAATTTTGCTCTATTGGCTGGTATTCATCCCGATGAAGTCGATCGTTGGTATTTGGGCGTGTATATCGATGCCGTCGAATGGGTGGAAATGCCCAACACCCGCGGCATGAGTCAGTACGCCGACGGAGGACTCATGGCAAGCAAACCCTATGTTTCGTCGGGCCAGTACATCAAGCGCATGGGCGACTACTGCGGGTCATGTCGCTACAATCCGCAATTAACGACCGAAGCCAATGCTTGTCCGTTCAATAGCCTCTATTGGCATTTCCACGATCGGCATGAGCGCTTATTGCGGCCGAACGTACGCTTGGCCATGGTCTACCGAAATTGGGACCGCATGGACCCGGGTAAGCGATCGGCACTGCTGCTGAAGGCTGAGTCCCTATTGGATCGCGTCGATGAATTGTAGATGCCCACAGCATACCTATTCATGCCATGGGGCTGAAAAACAGTCCGAAATCCGATGACCGAAAAACAGTGTGAAATCCGATGAGCCGAAAAACCACGCAATATCCTTTCGCTGAACCTGGGCCAGCCGATCTTGTGGTCGTAACGAAGGTCGCTTCACCCTTAGATCGTGTGGTTGCTGGTTTCGGTGCGCCTCTTTTTGAGACCCTCAATCCACCCTTTCCCAAAGCCCGCCTTCTTCGGATGGATGGGAATGAAGTAGGCCATCGAATCGAACTTGAATTGAATTTCGGCTTGTTTGCCCAAACGTGGACGGGTGTTATTCGAGCCCATTCCCAGTCGCCAGGCCTGTATTGGTTTGTTGATTGCGGGGAGCAATTGCCTTTTTTTCTGTGCAGTTGGGAGCATTACCATGGCATCAAAAAAGGCGGCAGCGGTGAGACCTTCATCACCGCGCCATTCGATTTCGACAGGCTCCATGGATACCGCGCTTTCTGATGCGTTGGATGCTCATCCTCTTGATGCGCTACCGTTCACCGCGCTACAAAAGTTATTTTGTATTGTGTTAGAGTTAATTTTCCTGGATTCATTTGCCCGATATATGGCGCGATTTACCGCATCGAATCGCTTTGAATCAACGGGCAACGAACGGGCAATGAAAAATTGCGCCATTGAAAGAGATTATCATTATTTGTAATACACTGATAATACATTTTATACATATATTAGAATATTTATTATTTAATTTGTTTAAGAATTTTTAAAAAAAGTTAAACAAAGGTTTGGATGTTCGGTGGCGAACCTCTACTTTTGTTTAACAAATCAACCAAAAAACTTAAACATGGATCCCAATACATTCAGTGTCAAAGTGAGAGAGCATGGAGTTGCGCTAAAAGCATACGCCCTTTATTTATCACAAGACCGGGAAGATGCCCACGATCTAATGCAGGAAACGCTGCTTAAGGCGTTTACCCATCGTGAGCGGTTCACCGACGACACCAATCTCAAGGGTTGGTTGTATACCATCATGAAAAACACCTTCATCAATCAATACAGAAGGAAGGTGAAGCGCAACACCCTGCTCGATTCTACAGAGAATGAATACTACCTCAATAGTTCTGCGCATGCGGTTCCGAATGAGAGTCTTGAGCGTCTCAATATGGAGCAGATTCATATGCACATTGGTCGTTTGCCCTACGATTTGAAAGAGGCCTTTATGATGAATTTCAGGGGCTATAAGTACCAAGAAATAGCTGATCACTTTGGTATTCCCATCGGAACAGTCAAAACCCGCATTCACATGGCGCGTCAAATCCTGAAGAAAAGACTCCATGTCTACGGTGAAGCTTATGGCATGCAAGTGGCATAATGATGTTCAACAGAGATAATCAATTGAGATGATCAACTGAGGTGATCAACAGAGTATTTCGAAAGGCTTCCTGAGGGGAGCCTTTTTTTGTGGCTTGATTTCGGTTCAATTTTGATGCTGGAATTCGGTTCAATTTTGATGCTGGAATTCGGTTCAAATTTGATGCTTGGCATCTTTGATGCTCGGCATCGATGCTCAGTCGATTTTGCGCACAAATTCTCATCCATTGAAAACTGTCGACCGGGGAGTTTGTTGTTTATGAGGAACATTCAACCATGCCAAAGAAAAAAATTGTCGTAATCGGTTCGGGCTTCGCAGGATTATCTGCCGCCACCAACCTCGCCCACAAAGGTTATCAGGTCACTCTTCTCGAAAAGAACGCCCAATTCGGTGGGCGGGCGCGTGTGATGGAAAGTCAGGGATTTCGATTCGATATGGGGCCATCCTGGTACTGGATGCCCGACGTTTTCGAGGCTTATTTTGCTCAGTTCGGCAAGAAGGTATCCGACTACTACCACCTCCATCGGCTCGACCCCGGATACACTGTATTTTTTGGAAAGGATGATGTGATGACCGTTCCGGCCCAAATGCCTGAAATAGAACAGATGTTTGAGCATTACGAACCCGGATCGGCCAAAAAACTACGGTCATTTATGACACAGGCAGGCGAAAAATACCAAATCGGTATGCGCGACTTGGTCTACAAGCCCAACCGATCTGTTCTGGAATACGCCAGTGTATCACTGCTCAGGAATATGCTTAAAATGGATGTGTTTCAATCGATGCGCAGCCATGTATATGCCCATTTCAAGGAACCACGTCTGCGTAAACTCATGGAATTTCCGGTACTTTTCCTGGGTGCTACGCCTCAAAACACGCCGGCCCTCTATAGCCTGATGAACTATGCGGATTTATCGCTCGGTACCTGGTACCCTATGGGCGGCATGGGGGAAATTGTGAAGGCTTTTGTTGCACTTGCTGAAGAGAAGGGCGTTGAATTGATCCCGAATGCCGAAGTACAGTCTATTGAGTGTGCGGGTGCTCATGCCACACGTGTTCATACGGCGCAAAAGTCCTACGACGCCGATGTCGTGGTTGCTGCGGGCGATTACCACCACATCGAGCAGGGGGTTCTGCCCGCCACGCATCGACAGTACAGCCCTGCTTACTGGAAAAACAGAACCATGGCACCTTCGAGTCTGCTGTTTTATATCGGACTAAAAAAACCACTGCCCGGACTCACTCACCACAGTTTGTTTTTCGATGAGGAGTTCGATCGACATGCTGAGCAAATATATGCCCGCCCTTCGTGGCCAGACCGACCCTTGTTCTACACATCGCTCAGCAGCAAAACGGACCCCACAGTGGCTCCCGACGGAAAGGAAAATTTAGTGATTCTCGTGCCCCTCGCAGTCGACCTCCCGGATCCAGAAGAAGCGCGCGAACGTTGCTATCATCAAGTGATGGATCGTTTTGAACACATGGTGGGGGTGGGCATACGCGATGCGGTTGAGGTCCGCCACAGCTATGCGCACTCCGATTTTCGGCGCGATTACCATGCCTTCGGGGGCAATGCCTATGGATTAGCCAATACCCTGGCCCAAACGGCCATTTTCAAGCCCTCCATGCGGCACAAAAAGCTGGCGAATTTATATTTCACAGGGCAGCTCACCATACCCGGTCCGGGTGTTCCACCTACCATTATTTCTGGGCAGGTGGTAACAGGCGAAATTGTTCGCGATTGGCCCATCTGATCCTGTTGATTGGTCGACCTTATGCGGCTGTGGATAAGTTCTTCAAAACCTTTGTCAGATTTGTTTGTTCCTAGTACATAATTAAAGTTTATGCTCGCACTCTACCGACGCACCAACATCGAATGCAGCAGGATCATCACCCGCAACTACAGCACATCGTTTAGCATGGGAATCTTGGCTTTCGATAAGAAATTTAGGGATCCCATTTATGCCATTTACGGATTTGTACGGTATGCCGATGAAATTGTTGATACCTTCCATTCGTTCAACAAATCCGAGCTTTTGGAAGAGTTTACGCAAGATACCTGGAAAGCGATCGACAGGGGCATCAGCCTAAACCCCGTGCTCGATTCTTTTCAGAAAACCGTTTCCGAGTGTGGAATTGGCCGTGATCTGATCCAAGCCTTTCTCGACAGTATGTCTATGGACTTGCAAGACATCGAATACGCGGAGCAATCCTACAACACCTATATCTATGGTTCGGCTGAGGTCGTGGGCCTGATGTGCCTGCGCGTGTTTTGTGCAGGCGATGATTCACTCTACGACCGCCTCAAACCCGCTGCTCGTCATCTTGGTGCGGCCTTTCAAAAAGTGAACTTTCTACGCGACATCCGCGACGATTATGAAAACCGTGGCCGAACCTATTTTCCGGGGGTCGATCTGGGAATCTACTTTGATCAGCGAGCCAAAAAAGCGATAGAAGCGGATATTGAAGAAGATTTCAGAAAGGCATACGAAGGCATTCGTCAACTTCCCAGTGGTTCACGCACAGGTGTTCTTTCGGCTTATCGTTTCTATTTGAACCTGTTCCGAAAAATCAAACGCACAGAACCGGCTCAAGTTATGCTCACGAGAATTCGGATCAGTAATTTTGAAAAGGCAGCTCTCCTCGCTGGGTCTGTGCTTTCTCATCGCCTGTCTTGGCTCTAAGGCTGAGGATAAACGATTTTTCCTTTTTTTTGAGTCGATTTGACCGAATGTTGAGATTGACATTTGTTTCAAGTTCCTCGATCGTTGATGAAACACAGACACCGCCGGCATCGTCCTATAGAATCTATGCGGGAACCTCGGCTGGAGGAAGACGCTGGGTACACCAATCAGGGTGATTTAGAAGAAGAAATAACGAGTTCGAGGCGCAATCATCGATACAGACGCAGATTCGGTTCAGGTTCAGCAGAATATGAAATTGCCGGTCAGCGGGTGGCCGTCATCGGTGGAGGTGTGGCCGGTCTGGCAGCAGCGGCCCGATTAGCAGCCCAAGGCTATAAAGTGGATTTATTGGAGGCGGCTTCTGAACCTGGGGGTAAAATGCGCGATTACCAAGCCGATGGTTTTCGCTTCGATGGGGGCCCTTCCTTGTTTACCCTGCCTGAGGTCATGGAGCAGCTCTTCGCCGACTGCGGTAAAAAAATGTCCGATTATGTAACTTACGATCGGTTGGAATTGGTGACCCGATATTTCTACCCCGACGGAACCCAAGTCAATGCGTGGTCGACGCCCGAACGACTGGCATCCGAATTGGAACAAAAAATTGGAGAGCCCGCCGCTCAGGTTTTGGCGTTTCTAAAAAGGGCGGCCTTTATGTACCGCATCACGGCATCGGTTTTTATCGAGCGCTCCCTCCATGATTGGCGCAATTTGCTGCGCCTAAGCACGTTTCTGCGCCTGTTTTCCATTCCCCGTCTGGGCATTTTTACGAGCATGTATCATTTCCAGAAGAGGTGGCTGCGTCATGAACGCAGTTTACAATTGTTTGGTCGATTCGCGACCTACAATGGAAGTGATCCATATCGGGCTCCCGGCACACTCAGTATGATTGCCCACATCGAGCAAGAGCGGGGTGCTTTCTATCCCCATGGGGGCATGGTAGCCCTTCGGAATGCACTGCATCAACTGGCCATCGACTTGGGTGTTCAGATCAGAGTGAACACCCGGGCCGATCGATTTTGGATCCATCAAAAACGACTGAAGGGATTGCTTTTGGGAGCGGAGCGGGAAATTTATCCCATTGTAGTTTGTGCCAACGACATACTGCAGGTGCAACGCAAGCAGATGCCTCGGAAATACAGCCAAAAAAGATTTTTGTCGCAGGAACTCAGCACATCGGCTGTGGTGTTTCACTGGTCTGTTCGGGGTGCCTTTCCCCAATTGGATCTGCATAACGTGTTTTTCTCCGCTCACTATAGGCGCGAATTTCAGCATTTGCAACGCGGCGAGGTCGACTTCGACCCCACCTGGTATGTCTACATCAGTTCGAAGAAAAATCCTACCGATGCCCCTTCAGGCTTTGAAAACTGGTTTGTTATGGCCAATGTGCCCGCTCAGCGCGACCTGCCTTGGGAGGTATTGGTGGAGCGGCTGCGTGAGGAGGCCTTTGATCGATTGAGCAAGGCCCTTGGGGTAGACCTCAGGTTGCTGGTCAATGAACAACGGGTCATCACACCCCACGAAATGGAAAGAGCCACGGGCGCTGTGGGGGGTGCTTTATACGGGCCCGCATCCAATAGCCGGTGGTCAGCTTTCCTGAGGCAAGCCAACCGCGATCAGCGCATCAAGGGGTTGTTTTATTGCGGGGGAACGGTTCATCCGGGTGGTGGAATCCCTTTGTGCCTGCACTCGGCCGCCATTACAGCCGATTTGGTTGCCCGTGCGCATCCTCATCCCAAAGCAAGGAAAAAACACCAGCGCTGATGTTTCGTTGGTTCGAAGTTCTTTCGGTACGCAACTATTTTCTCATTTTTTGGGGGATGGTTTATGGTTTCGGCGCTTTGGGTTTAGCATGGCCTACAACACGACAGTTTTTTTTGCTCTGCGTGCCTTATGTTTTGATTTTGGGCGCCCTTCATGTGTGGCTGATGGAGCGGCCCGTACCTATGCCCCACAGCGTTCTGCTCCTTTTGGGATGTTTGGCGGGGTGGTTGGTGGAGGTGTATGGTGTCGCCACTGGTAATGTATTCGGTGCGTATCATTATGGTCGTGTCCTTGGCTATGCACCCGCTGGCGTGCCATTGGTCATTGGCATCAACTGGCTGGTGCTCGTTTATGCATCCGCTCACCTATCATTTGCAGCCCAAATATCGCCAGAGATTCGGCCATTTTTGGGTGCTACCGCCGTCATGCTGGCCGATGTACTGATCGAGCCGGTGGCTGTTTTCCTCGGGTTTTGGACCTGGGACACGCCTGGAGAGGGCAGTCTATTTGTAGCACCCATGCGCAACTACATAGCATGGTGGGTGTTTTCATTGATTTTATTATCGTTGGCCGAAATGGCTGGAATCAGGCGGGCTAATCCTGTTGTGCTCTTATATTCCGCCTTTCAGCTTGTTTTTTTCTTTTTACTCAATGTTTTGATGATATTTAATTAGTAATACAACAACTGTAAATTTTGCCATGATTTTTTTTTGGCATCTTTACGCGCAAAAACGAATAAATAGAAATGAGACAAAATCACGAAATCGACTACAGAATTTATGGAGAGGAAATGCAGTGTGTGGAGATCGAACTGGATCCGCAGGAAACGGTGATCGCCGAAAGTGGAGCCTTTATGTTTATGGATCCAGGCATCGAGATGAGCACCTTGTTCGGAGATGGCTCAACTCAGACGGGCGGTTTTTTGGGTAAGCTGATGGGAGCTGGTAAGCGGCTATTGACCGGAGAGTCTTTATTCATGACGGCCTTTACCCATACGGGTGGGGGCAAGTCGCGGGTTACTTTCGCAGGTCCTTATGCCGGCAAGATTATTTGCCTTGACCTGCAAAAATTGGGGGGCAAAGTAGTATGTCAAAAGGATTCGTTTTTATGTTCGGCTAAGGGTGTGCGTGTTGGAATTGAGTTTCAACGACGCTTGGGCACTGGTCTATTTGGTGGAGAGGGATTTATCATGCAAAAGCTGGAAGGCGATGGATTGGCCTTTGTGCATGCAGGGGGCTACATTTTGGAACGCGTGCTTCAGCCGGGTGAGGTGTTGCGGGTCGATACGGGCTGTATCGTGGCATTCACATCAGGTGTCGACTATGACATTCAAATGGTTCGGGGGGTAAAAAACATGATTTTTGGAGGGGAGGGGCTGTTCTTTGCCGCGCTGACTGGTCCTGGAATGGTTTGGTTGCAGAGCTTGCCCGTTTCCCGACTGGCAGCACGCATCTTGAGCTATGGCTCAGGCGTTGGTGGCCGTAAAGAAGAAGGATCTATTTTGGGTGGTTTGGGCAATCTTTTGGATGGCGATTGATGGGGTTTCGGATTTATCGACCAGTGGGTTTATCGGATTTATCGACCGCTTGGTTTATCGACCGGTAAAATTCGGTTTTCGCTTGTCGATAAAGGCCTGCATCCCTTCTTTTTGATCCTGTCCGGCGAAAAGCAGATAGAAATTCTTGCGTTCAAATTCAAGACCTTCAGCCAAATGAGCATCGTGTGCTTTGAGCACAGCCTCCTTTGCGAGTCGAATGGCCAGGGGTGACTGCGCTGCTAGTTTCCGAGCCACATTCAAAGCCTCTTCGAGGTACAGTTCTACCGGCACCACTTTGTTCACCAGGCCCCAGGCCAGAGCCTGATGTGCACCGATGAATGCTCCGGTAAGTACCAGTTCCATGGCGCGTACTTTCCCCACCTGACGGGTTAATCTTTGGGTGCCGCCTGCACCCGGTATCACCCCAAGTTTAATTTCGGGTTGCCCAAATTGTGCGGTTTCAGAGGCCACCACCAGATCACAATGCATCACCAATTCATTACCTCCGCCCAAGGCAAATCCAGAAACGGCCGCTATGAGGGGCTTTTTGATTTTCTTGATGGCATCCCAAGTCGAAAACTGGTCGATAAGCAACATGTCGACCGCACTTTTTCCCGACATCTGCCTGATGTCAGCCCCCGCAGCGAAGGCCCGTTCATCGCCTGTAATCACGATCGCCCGAACTTCGTCATCCTGATCCAATTGCTTGAGGGTGTCGCGCAACTCCGCCATGAGCTCAAGATTCAGTGCGTTGAGCTCTTTGGGGCGATTCAAGCGGATGAGTGCAATATGGGGCTCGACGCTCGGTTCAACGATGAGGTACGTATGGTTCATGGGCTTGATCGTTTGTTTATAACGACGTGCAAATTTCCATCAATTGCATCAAATATCGAGCGAATAGTATGTGTAATTTTAGAATGCTAAACTAAATTTGCGCGCGTCTGAATTTGCGCTAGACGAACTTTTTTACTTCGTTTATGTTTGCATCCATTAAACCAATTTTTAAACCTTTTAATCTTAATCGATTGTACATGATTACTTTTTCCAAAATTCGATTCGTGTCTGCAGCAACGATGATCTGCTGCTTTATGGCCACGCACGCCTTTTCCCAGCTTGTTTTACCCCAGCCCAGTCCGAAAGCCAGCGTGATGCAGGTAGTGGGTGTAACGGAGGTAAGTGTTACCTACAGCAGCCCAGCCGTGAAAGGTCGTGTAGTTTGGGGTGATTTGGTGCCTTTCGATGAAGTCTGGCGAACCGGTGCGAATTCAGCTACCGAAATCAGTTTCAGTACGGCTGTTCAGCTGGCCGGAAATACGGTGAAGGCCGGAAAATACGCATTGTTCACCATTCCTGGCCGCGATAATTGGACCATCATTCTGAATTCCAATGAAGGTCAGTGGGGCTCAACCAACTACAAAAAGGAGTTGGATGTGGTACGGTTCACGGTTCGTCCTGGTATGAGTGAACGCATGCAGGAGCGCTTACATTTTGCCATCGAATTGACGGGAGATGAGCGGGCCGAGGTAGTTTTGCGTTGGGAGAAAATGCGGGTGTCATTTGGTGTATCCACTGATCTGAAGTCGCTGGCCATGGATAACATCAACCAGTATTTTCACAATGCAAAGGCAGATTGGTATACCCACCACAATGCTGCCTCGTATTTACTCACCCAGGGAGGCAGTACTGCCGAGGCCCTTCGAATGGCCACGCGTGCCGTAGAATTGAACCCTGAGCATTTTATGCCCCACTTCACAAAAGCCCGTGCTCTTGCAGCCTCGGGTAACATAAATGATGCATTGGCTTCAGCCCGCCAATCGATCGCAGTAGGTGAGGCTAAAACCAGTGAATGGTTTGAAATGACACGCCCCGAAATCGAGGCATCCATCAAAGGTTGGGTAATTCCAGGTGGCGGAGTCAAGAAGAAGTAGATTTTTTCTGCGTTCCAGCGCATTTCTTCTTCTCTTTGTTGGTTGCTCCGTTTGGTTGATGGCCCAAACGGGTTTTGGCCCAACCACTGGAGTGAGCGCGGCTGAGCTTTTGGAGGAAGTGAGGGCATTGCAAATGCCTGTTCGGGTACTCTATCTGGCGGCGCACCCCGACGATGAAAATACCCGTATGCTTACTTGGCTATCCAAGGGCATGCGTGTCGAAGCTGCTTATTTATCACTGACACGGGGCGATGGCGGACAAAACCTCATCGGTAAAGAAGCGGGTGATGAGTTGGGTTTGATCCGTACCTACGAACTCATGGGGGCTCGCTCCATCGATGGGGCTCGTCAGTTCTTTACCCGCGCCAACGATTTCGGTTACAGCAAAACACCAGAGGAGACGTTTCGTCAGTGGGATCGCGATAGCCTATTGGCCGACGTCGTTTGGGTGATTCGGTTGTTTCGACCCCATGTCATCATCACCCGCTTCACCCCCGAACCGAGTGCCACCCACGGTCATCATACCGCTTCTGCTCAATTGGCTGTAGAGGCATTTCACGCCGCCGCAGACCCCAAGCGATTCCCGGATCATTTCACATTTGGGGTGAATGCCTGGACAACAAAAACTTTGTACTGGAACACAAGCTGGTGGTTCTTTGGTCGGCCGGATTTTGACAAAAAAGGGCTGGAAATGCTCGATGTCGGGGGTTTTTCTCCGATTCTTGGTCGAAGTTTTGGCGAAACAGCGGCTTTAAGCCGTTCGATGCACCGAAGCCAAGGTTTCGGTTCGGCCTTGCAAAGGGGCGAGGAATTGGAGTATCTCAAATGGTTGGCGGGCGACTCCATCTTGGGTGGACTACAAGCCTTATTATTGGAACAGGCTGCGATTGAACGGAAGGATGCTGCGCGGGCTGCGTATTTCCGAGCGCTATCGGGTGCCGAGCGTGCCTTTCGCTTCGATGAGCCTTGGCGGATGTTGCCGAAATTGATGTCAGCCAAGGAATTGTTGATGCAGCAGTCCGAAATTTCCCGTCGCCAAGAGGAATTGACTCGTCTCGACCGCTTGATTTTGGATGCTGCTGGTGTCTGGCACGAGCTAACGGCCAACAGACACTCAGTTTGCCCTGGTGATTCGCTTTCCATTCAATTCAGAAGCATCAGAAGACATCCGGGCGTGGTGCATCTCGACTCCATACAGTGGGTAACCCTTTCGGGTAGTGCCGACGGTTCGAATGCCAAAGAGCTCAATCGTTTCAAAGTCAATAGCGCTTTAACGATCGATACTTTTCTTCCGTTCAATCGGTTGGTATCTCGAGATCAACGAATATTCATGCCCGTCGATCTTCCCTTTTCGCAGCCGTTCTGGCTGCAAGGTCGAACAGGGCGTACCGGTTTTTTTGACCTGCCCGGTCAGAACTGGGTTGGTGTGCCAACGCCTCCTGCCGCCCTACATGCCGTGGCTCATTATTCAGTTTACAGTGGGAAGAATAAGTCTTCAATCCAGACGCGTGTCA